>JBFMCT010000006.1:91161-113273 GCA_040754375.1 Actinomycetota bacterium | reverse complement strand
TGGACGCCCGGTCCGGGCCCAGGACGCGACGGCGAGCCCGGCTGGCCCGGTGGACCCGGCTGGCCCGGCGAGCCCGGCGGGCCCGGCTGGCCAGGCGAGCCCGGCCGGCCCGGCGCCGGCCAGGCCCCGGCGGGTCGCTCGTCGGCCGGCCCGGGCGCCCGAACCGAGGACGGGCCGCGGTGGGAGCGCGGTCGTGACGGCGGCCCTCAGTGGTCGCAGCCGCCGGCCAGCGGTTACCGGCCGCTGGGCCCGGGTGTGGCCGCCGGCGGGGGCGGCGGCGACTGGTCGGGGGACGACGAGCGCGAGGCCCGGGCCGCCCGGCTGACGGCCGTGCTGGCCGCGGTCGCGGTGGCCGTCATGCTGGTCGGGCTGGTGGTGTTCTTCACGGTGCGAACCATCCGCCAGGACGGCCCCGAGCCCGTGGCCGAAGGGCCTCCCGTGACGACCGCCGAGGATGCCGCCCGGGTGGCCGGGGGTGTGGGCCCGCCCGCCGGCACCGACGTGGTGACCTACACCGCGTCGCGGAAGGAAGCCCTCGCTCAAGCCACCGGCGAGCGGGTGGCGGTGGTCTCGTTCGTCTCCTACAAGACCGAGGCCCAGGCCCGGGCCCTGGTGGGCGGGCGTGAGGTGCTGGGCCTGCTGGCCGCCGCCCCGGCCGGGGCCCCCGACTTCGTGACCGGGGGGCTCGCCGGCTGGGCCAACCGCCAGACGGCCGACGCCCGGGCCGAACGCGACGAGATCCAGCGCCTGATCCCGACGGCTGGCAACGACCCGGCGTTCCAGGCCTTCTACCGCTCGGAGGTCGAGCGCCTCAACAAGCTCATCGCCTCGGTGCGGGCCGACAGCGACCTCGTGTTCGCCGTCGTGGTCCGAGCACCGGTCCCCGGTTTGGCCGAGATGGCCGGTTCGCCCGAGGTCCGCCTGGTCGACATCGGCCCCGAGACACCCCTCGACCCGCCGGCCTACCGGGGCCTGCGCCCCGAGGAGGCGTCCAAGGCCAACGAACCCAACACCCGCCCCGAATAACCCCCCAACCCCTGCAAACCCGCGCGCAAACCGTGGGGAAAACGCCCACGTTTCCCGCGCAGGTTTCGCGGGTTTGAAGGGCCCGTGGGGGCGGCCGCCTCTAGGGAAGTGGGGCGGGGCGGGGGCCGCGGGCGCGCGAGACCATGTCGGCCAGGGTGTAGGAGTCGAGGTGCTGGCGCATGTGCTCGCTGACGTCGGACCACACGGCCAGCAGGGCGCACTGGCCCTCGTGGTCGCAGGCCCCGTTCTGGTGGGGCTCGCCGAAGTCGCCGGCCACGATGGGCCCGTCGACGGCGCTGACGATCTGGGCCAGGGTGATCTCGGCCGGGCCCCGGGCCAGCACGTACCCACCGCCCACACCCCGCTTGGAACGGACCAGCCCGGCACCCTTGAGGGCCAGCAGGATCTGCTCCAGGTAAGGCTGGGGCAGCCCGGTGCGCTCGGCGATGTCGCGCACGGACGTGGGCCGGGGGTCGTCGCCGTGCAGGGCCAGCGACAGCAGGGCGCGGCTTGCATAGTCGCCCCGTGTCGACACCTTCACGGGGACCATGTTAGCGGCGCCTCCTATTTGCGGGGCGGTACCCCCGGCCGCCGATCCAGTCCTGGGGACGGTCCGCGGTTAGCGTGGCCGGCGATGGCCGAGGGACCGGTCCTGCCCGATTACGGCGGAGCGTGCGTGGCCAACGTGGTCCCGGCCCTACTGGGCCGCCGCCACGACCTGCCGCCCTGGGCCCCGGCCCCGCTGGCCGGGGCCGCCCAGGCCGTGCTGCTGGTCGTCGACGGGCTGGGCTGGGAGCAGCTCCAGGAGCGGCGCCACCTGGCCCCCAACCTGTGCGCCATGGAGGGCGGGCCCATAACCACCGTCGTCCCCAGCACCACGGCCACCGCCCTCACGTCGCTGACCACGGGCCGGGCCCCGGCCCAGCACGGGATAGTGGGCTACCGCCTGCTGGCCGGCCCCGGCCAGGTGCTCAACGTCCTGCGCTGGACGACCCCCGAGGGCGACTGCCGGGTGTCGATCGCCCCCGAGCGGATGCAGCCCCTCGAACCGTTCCTGGGGGCCAAGCCGCCGGTGGTGACCAAGGCCGAGTTCGCCGGCACGGGTTTCACCCGTGCCCACCTGGCCGGGAGCGAACTGCGGGGGTGGCGCTACCCGTCCACCCTGGTGGCCCACGTGGCCGACCTGGTGAGGGACGGGCAGAACTTCGTGTACGCCTACTACCCGGGCCTGGACACGGTGGCCCACGAGCACGGGCTGGGCCACATCTACGAAGCCGAACTGGCGGCCGTCGACCGCCTGGTGGGTGACCTCCTGGCCGCCGTCGGTGCCGGGACGGTCGTGGCGGTGGTCTCCGACCACGGTCAGGTCGAGGTGGGGGAGCGGGTCGTGCCCGTGCACCCCGAGGTGTCGGCCCTGACGGCCAGCTTGTCGGGTGAGGGCCGGTTCCGGTGGTTCCACGCCTGGCCCGGCCAGGCCGACGCGTTGCGGGCCGCGGCCGCCCTCCACCACGGCGACCTGGCCTGGGCCGTGAGCCGGGCCGAGGTAGTGGCTGGTGGGTGGATGGGAGGGCCCCTGGCCCCCGACGTGGCCGCCCGCCTGGGCGACGTGGCCCTCGTGGCTCGTGCCCCGGTGGCCTTCGTCGACCCTGCCGACCGGGGCCCGTTCGAGCTCGTCTGCCGCCACGGCTCGCTGACCTCGGCCGAGATGTGGGTGCCGTTCGTGGCGGCACGGGCGTGAAACCGGGAAGGATGGGGGCATGAGCGACAGCCCCCCCGAGCCCGAACACCCGTTGCTGCTGGTCCCCGGCGGGGCCCCGCCCGAGGGCGAGGGAGGCTCGGAGGGGGCGGTCAGCTCGCCGGCCAAGGTGCTGCGTATCGGGGCCATGACCAAGCAACTGCTCGACGAGGTGCGCCGCGCCCCCCTCGACGAGGCCGGCCGGGGCCGGTTACGGGAGATCTACGAGACCTCGGTGCGGGAACTGGGCGCCGTCCTCTCCGGCGACCTGGGCGAGGAGCTGGCCCGCCTGACCTCGCCCTTCGACAGCGACACGCCCAGCGAGGCTGAGCTGCGGGTGGCCCAGGCCCAGCTCGTGGGGTGGTTGGAGGGGCTGTTCCACGGCATCCAGGCCACCCTGTTCACCCAGCAGATGGTGGCCCAGCAGCAGCTCGAGGAGATGCGCCGCCGGGGCCTGCCCCCCGGCCCTGCGCCCATGGGCCCCGACCAGCCCTCTCCCCGCCCGGGGACCTACCTGTAGTGCCCGGCCGGGTGCTCGGGGCGGCCCTGGTGGGCACGGTCGTGTTCGGCCTGCGGGACGTGTTCCGGCCCCGTGACCCGGTCCCGGTGGTCGTCGACTACCCGGGCGAACCCCCCGAACTGGGCCCGGTCACCGTGTTCTTCCACCCCGAGGTGCCCGAGGCCACCCTCGTACTCCTACAGGCGTAGCCGCGCCCTGGGCGGGCAACCCTCTGGACGGCCGGGGGATAAGCTGTGGGCGGGTTACACCCTTGTGATTCCCCCACGGCTTCCCCTAAAGTGGACTGGCGTGCCGGACAGCTTCGCTCACCTGCACGTGCACACCGAGTACTCGATGCTCGACGGGGCCAGCCGGGTCAGGGACCTGGTGGCCGCGGCCGTGGCCGACGGCCAGCGGGCCATCGGCATCACCGACCACGGCAACATGTACGGCGCCCTCGACTTCTACAAGGCGTGCCGCGACGCGGGCGTCAACCCGGTCATCGGCATCGAGGCCTACCAGGCGGCCGAGAGCCGCTTCGAGCGGCCGGTGCGCCGGGGCCGCATGGACGACGGGGGCGGCGAGGGGGCCGAGGGCGAGAAGCTCTACTACCACCTGTGCCTGCTGGCCGAGACCACCGAGGGTTACCGCAACCTCATCAAGCTGTCGTCGGCCGCCTACCTCGAGGGCTACTTCTACAAGCCCAGGGTCGACTGGGAGCTGCTGGAGCGCCACAGCCAGGGGGTGATCGCCACCACCGGCTGCCTGGGCGGGCTGGTCCTCCAGGCCCTGCTCAGGGGCGACGAGGCCGGCGCCCTGGCCCTGGCCGGCCGCTTCCAGGACATCTTCGGGCGCGACAACCTGTTCGTCGAGCTCCAGGACCACGGCCTGGCCAAGCAGCACCGCACCAACCCCCAGCTGGTCGACATCGCCCGCCGGCTGCGGGCCCCGCTGCTGGCCACCAACGACAGCCACTACACCCACCCTGAGGACCACGTGGCCCAGGACGCCCTGCTGTGCGTCCAGACGGGGGCGGCCATCGACGACCCCAAGCGCTTCCGGTTCGAGAGCGACCAGCACTGGCTGAAGTCGGCGGCCGAGATGCGCTCGCTGTTCGCCGAGGTGCCCGAGGCGTGCGACAACACCCTGTGGGTCGCCGAGCGGGCCAACGTCGAGATCGAGTTCGGGCGCACGGAGCTGCCCGTCTTCCCCCTGCCCGAGGGGTTCACCACCGACGACGGCTACCTGCGCCACCTCACCCTGGTCGGGGCCTACGAGCGCTACGGCGACCCCGTGCCCGCCGAGGTGGCACAGCGGCTCGACTACGAGCTCGGCGTGATCTCCGAGATGGGCCTGTCGGCCTACTTCATTGTGGTCTGGGACCTCATCCGCCACGCCCGTGAACGGGGCATCCGGGTGGGGCCGGGGCGGGGGTCGGCCGCCGGGTGCTGCGCGGCCTACTGCCTACGCATTGTCGACCTCGACCCCATCCGCTACGGCCTGCTGTTCGACGCCTTCCTGAACACCGGCCGGCGGGAGATGCCCGACATCGACATGGACTTCGACGAGCGTTACAGGGCGGAGATGATCCGCTATGCCTCCGAGAAGTACGGCGCCGACCACGTGGCCCAGATCGTCACCTTCTCGACGATCAAGGCCCGGGCGGCGGTGCGCGACGCCTCGCGCGTGCTGGGTTACCCCTACGCCGTGGGGGACAAGATCGCCAAGTTGATGCCCCCTCTGGTCATGGGCCGCGACACACCCCTGCACGCCTGCTTGGAGCTGACCCCGGGCTACGAGGACGGCTTCAAGGTGGCCACCGACCTGCGGGCGCTCTATGAGACCGACCCCGACGCCCGCAAGGTCGTCGACGTGGCCAAGGGCCTCGAAGGCCTGCGCCGCCAGGACGGCATCCACGCGGCGGCCGTGGTCATCACCCGGGACCCGCTGACCGAGTACCTGCCCATCCAGCGCAAGCCCGAGCCCGGCGGCGACCCCGCCAACGCGCCCGTGGTCACCCAGTACGAGATGCACGGCGTGGCCGCCCTCGGGTTGCTGAAGATGGACTTCCTGGGCCTGCGCAACCTCACGGTCATCGAGCGGGCCCTCGACCTCATCGAGCTGAGCACCGGGGTGAGGCCCGACATCGACAACGTCCCCCTCGACGACGGCAAGGTCTTCGCCATGCTCCAGGCGGGGGAGTCGATCGGGGTGTTCCAGCTCGAGGGCGGCCCCATGCGGGCCCTGATGCGGTCTCTGGCCCCGACCGCCTTCGAGGACATCGGCGCGCTCGTCGCCCTGTACCGCCCCGGCCCCATGGCGGCCAACATGCACAACGACTTCGCCGACCGCAAGAACGGCCGCCAGCAGGTCACCGGCCCCCACCCCGAGTTCTGCGAGGTGCTGGCCGACACCTACGGCCTGCTCATCTACCAGGAGGGCCTGCTCAAGGTGGCCGAGCGCTTCGCCGGCTACTCCGCCTACGAGGGGGACGTGCTCCGGAAGGCTTGCGGGAAGAAGGTCCGCTCGCTGATGGCCGCCGAGCGCGAGAAGTTCGTGGCCGCATGTGATGCCAACGGCTATGGGGCCGATCTAGGTAACAAGCTGTTCGACATCATCGAGCCATTTGCTGACTATGCGTTCCGCAAGTCCCACGCCTACTGCTATGGAATGGTCGCGTACCAGACTGCGTGGTTGAAGGCCAATTACCCCGTCGAGTACTTGGCGGCACTGCTGACCAGCGTCAAGGACGACAAGGACAAGACGGCCGTCTATCTGGCCGAGTGCCGCAACCGGCGGATCACGGTGGCCGTACCCGACGTGAACCGGTCGGCCTCGGAGTTCACGGCCCTCGACGGCACGATCCTGTTCGGCATGTCGGCGGTGCGTAACGTGGGCGAGGGCCTGGTAGGGCTGATCGTGGCCGAGCGGGAGGCCAACGGCCCGTTCGCCGACTTCTACGACTTCTGCTCGCGGGTCGACCCGATGGTGCTCAACAAGCGCTCCATCGAGTCGCTAATCAAAGCCGGCGGGTTCGACTCGCTGGGCCATCCCCGGGCCGGGCTGCTGCACGTCTTCGAGCGCATCATCGACTCCACCCTGGCCCGCCGCCGCGAGCAGGAGCAGGGCATCATGAGCCTGTTCGGCGACCTGGGCGGCTTCGGCGGCGGGGGGGCAGCCGGCGGGGGGGCGGCCGCCGCGGTGCACGACGAGCGGGTGGCCATCCCCGACACGGAGTTCGACGGCCCCCGCAAGCTGGCCTTCGAGAAGGAGATGCTGGGCCTCTACGTGAGCAGCCACCCCCTGCTGGGGGTGGCAGGCGCCCTGCGGCGGATGACCGAGGCCACCATCGCCGAGCTGCGGGAGTGCCGCGACGGGGAGTGCAAGTGGGTGGGCGGGGTGGTGACCGCGCTGACCGTCAAGTTCACCAAGCGGGGCGACCGCATGGCCGTGTTCACCCTCGAGGACCTCGACTCGGCCATCGAGGTCATGGTCTTCCCCCGGACGATGACCGAGTACGGCACGCTGCTGGCTGACGACGCCATCGTGGCCGTCAAGGGCCGTCTCGACCTCAAGGAGGAGCCGGCCAAGATCATCTGCCTGGAGGTCAAGCGCCCCGACCTCAGCGACGGTGACGACCCCCCGGTGCGGATCAAGCTCGCGGCAGGCTCACTAACAGATAGCGTGGTGGGCAGGTTGAAGGCCGTCCTCTTGGAGCACCCGGGGGGAACACCGGTCTTCCTTCATCTGGACAAGACAGTGCTCCGCCTACCGGACGAGCTCCGGGTGGACTCACGCAACGGGCTGTTCGCCGAGTTGCGCGTTCTGCTCGGACCGAATGGACTAGTGGTCTGAGGCGGGGCACTCTGGAGGTAGCAGAAGGCGACCATGGCCATCGACGTCGAGACCAAGGACACCACAGCGCTCAGCGACTCCGAGTTGTCGGACATGGCCGACGTCTCGACCGCCAGCGCGGCCGAGGACGGCCCAGATGCCAGCTCGGCCGTAGACGTGGGCACCCTCTCGAAGGTGCGCGACGACTGGGTGCTGGTCACCCAGGCGACCGACGGGACCAAGCTGGGGGGGTACGCGTTCTGCACGCTGGAGCGCATCGGGGGCACGCCGTGCGTGCTCATCGGCATGGCCGCCATCGCCCGGTCGGCCAAGCGAGAGGCCCTGCTCAAGGCCGTGATCGGCGACGAGCTGCGCCGGGCCGTGCTCGCCTTCCCCGACGAGGACGTGCTGGTGGCCACCCGCCTGGTCGGCCCCAGCGGCTACGCCGTGTTCACCGACCTCGAAGACGTCGTCCCCCGCCCGGGCCACAAGCCGACGGGCGAGGAGCGGGCCTGGGCGCGGCGCCTGGCCAAGCGCTTCGGGGCCGAGGGCAAGGTCAACGACCGCACGTTCGTCCTGGCCGGCCAGAGCGAGACCCCGGGCATCCTCGACTACGAGAACGGCTCACCGGGTGACGACTACGACGCCTTCTTCGAGGGCGTCGACCGGGCCCAGGGCGACACCCTGATCGTGTTCGGCTGGGCCATGGCCGAGCACCTCGCCCCCCTGGCCACCCGCTGACCCCCGCCGGGGACGGCGGTGCCGGCCCCGGTCAGTCGTAGTTGCGGATCGTCCTCACGCTGAGGGCGACCATGACGGCCCCGAGAACGGCCACCACCAGGTAGCCCCGCCCGATGCGCGTCCAGTTGAAGTCCTCCAGCACCAGCGAGCGCAGGCCCTCCATGATGTAGGTGACGGGGTTGAACGTGGCCGCCACCTCCATGGGCCTGGTCAGCAGCTCGCGGGGGACGAAGTTGGGGGTCAGGAACAGCAGGGGGAAGAAGATCAGCGACCCCGACTGGGTGGCGGCGGCGCTGCGGGTCTTGAGGGCGATGAGCTGCATGAACCCCGAGAACACCACCGCCCACCCGGCGGCCAGGGTCACCAGCAGCACGAAGCCGATGGGCCCGCTGGCCACCCTGATGCCGAAGGGAAGGGCGACCAGCACGATCAGGGCGGCGATGGCCATGCTCTTGAGCCCCTCGGCGATGAGGCGGCCGAGCACGATGGCCGACCGGGACACGGGGGCGGCCCGCAGCTTGTCGAAGTAGCCCCCTTCGATGTCCTCCACCAGGAACAGGGCGGCTCCCCCGAACGACGCGGCCAGCAAGATGGCGGCCGGGAGCTGGAAGGCGGCGTAGTTCTGCCCCTCGAGGAACGGGGTGCCGCCGGCCGGGAAGATCCGGGCCGCCTGGCCCACGTTGACGACCAGGAAGAACAGGGGGATGAACACCGTGGGCAGCACGGCGTCGGGCGAGCGCAGGGTCTCGCGCACGGCCCGCCCGGCCAGGGCCCGGAGCTGGTTCACCTCACTCCACCTCCTGGACCTGGCCGGCCACCCGCTCGCGGGTGCGGCCGGTGGCGTCGAGGAACACCTCGTCGAGGGTCGGGTCGGCGTCGAGGTTGCGGCGCCGGCGCAGGTCGGCCTTGAGCTCGGCAGGGGTGCCCTCGCGCACGATCAGGCCGTCGTCGATGATGGCCAGCCGGCTGCAGAGCTGGTCGGCCTCCTCGAGGTACTGGGTCGTGAGGAACACGGTCGTGCCCAGGGAGTTGATGCGCCGCACCTCGTCCCACACCGTGAGGCGGCTGGCGGGGTCGAGGCCGGTGGTGGGCTCGTCGAGGAACAGCACCTCGGGCTGGTGGACGAGGGCCGAGGCCAGGTCGAGGCGGCGCTTCATGCCCCCCGAGTAGCCCTTAACCCGCCGGTCGGCGGCGTCGACCAGCTCGACCAGCTCCAGCAGCTCGGCCGCCCGCTCGGCGGCCGCCGCCGGCGCCAGCCCGAACAGCCGGCCCTGGAGGACCAGGAGCTCGCGGCCGCTCTGGCGGTTGTCGAGGCCGGCCTCCTGCAGGGCCACACCGATGGCCCGGCGGGCGGCGTCGGGGTCGGCGGCCACGTCGATGCCCGCCACCCGGGCCGTGCCCGAGGTGATCGTCATCAGCGTGGTCAGCATGCGCACGGTGGTCGACTTGCCGGCGCCGTTGGGGCCCAGGAAGCCGAAGATCCCGCCTTGTTCGACCTGGAGGTCGACCCCCCGCACGGCGTCGACCGTGCCCGTCCGCCCCGTGAACCGCTTGACCAGTTGCTGTGCTTCCACCGCCCACGCCACAGGGCGACACTAACCAGGCACAAGCCCCGGCGGGATCAGGTAGCCCGCGCGCGGTCAGTTGCGGTCAGCGCCGGTTGGCTGCGGTCAGCGGCGGCCGGGGAGCAGGGCGGCCACGGCCTTGTGGCAGTAGCCGTCGATGGGCCTGGTCAGCATGACGAGCAGGCGGCGGGGCCGGTAACCCAGGAGCTGGGCCACGTCGGCCCGGGTGGGGCGCGACAGGTCGTTGGACTCCAGGGCGGCCACGCCCCGGTAATCGGTGAGCAGCAGGTCGTGGTCGACGCCCTGCCAGGAGAAGTGGCACTCGGGCCCGAACTGGCCCCAGAACAGCTTGGCGTCGTTCCGCAGGGACACGACGGTCACCGACGGGCGGTCGCCCTCGAGGGTCCAGTAAGGCACGGCGTTGGCCGCCAGGCCGAGCAGGGGGAGCTGGGGCGGGTGGTGGAGGCGGGCCAGCAGGCGCTCGGCCCGGCGGGGGGAGAACGACCCCACCAGCTCGGGCGGGTCGCACAGCTCGATGGCCTCGGGGCGGCCGGCGTCGAACGGCTCGACGGCCCCGGCGATCTCGCCGGCCATGACCTCGAAGGGCTCGGGCACGTCGGCCGCCGGAGGGTGGCTGGCCCGCACCAGCGCCCCCGAGCCGAGGTCTACACCCACCGACTCGTCCCCGTCGGAGGCCAGGACCACCATCCGCAACCGGGCACCGGCGACGACGACCTGGTAGGCCATCGTGGGGGTCGCGCTACGCATGGGTAAATCGTGCCTGAACCGACGCTGCATATGGTGGATACCCCATGGACCTTGAACTGGTGGTGTCCCGGCGGCGAATGGTGCGCAACTTCCAGCCCACCCCCCTGCGCCCGGCGGACGTCGACCGGCTGGTCGGGACGGCCCTGCGGGGACCGTCGGCCGGGTTCACCCAAGGCCTCGACCTGCTCGTCCTCGAGGGCCCCGCCCAGACGGGCCGCTACTGGGACGCCACCCTGCCCGAGCCCCGCCGGGCCGGATTTGCGTGGCCGGGGCTGCTGCACGCACCCCTTCTGATCGTGTTCTTCGCCCACCCACAGGCCTATGCCGAGCGCTACGCCGAGCCCGACAAGGGCCAGGGCGCGCCGTTCCCGGTGCCGTGGTGGCACGTCGACGCCGCCTTCGGGGCCATGCTCGTCCTGCTGGCGGCCGTCGACCTGGGCCTCGGCGCCCTGTTCTTCCGCACCCACCGCCCGCCCGCCGTCCGGGCCGAGTTCGGCGTGCCCACCGGCTACGAGCCCACCGGGACGGTGGCCGTCGGCCACCCCGCCCCCGGCCGCCCCTCGTCCTCCCAGTCCCGCCCCCGCCGCCCCCTGACCGACGCCACCCACCACGGCCACTGGTGAGACGCGGGTTCGTGGTGGCGCGGAGTCGCAAACAACGTGTCCTCGCAACCGCCAGTTCTGGCCGGGACCGCAAGGCATGTCTGCCGGCCAACGCCCTCTTCCCGCCGATGTACTTCAACCCCGGGGGCCCCAGGGGGCCGGCGCCCAGTGACCACCGTCGCGTCAACGCCCCCGAGTGCCCAGTGCTGCGCCTTTGTACGCGACCCTCGCGGTCTCGGGGCTTTGCGTACCGGGCGACGTAACCGTCGGCACGGTTGAACTCATCTCGGCGAATCCGGGGAGCGCTAGTCGAATTGAAGAGTTAACCTGCTAACGTTGCTTAACGCGACTGGTTAGGAAGAGTTGCCGTGGCGAAGGGGACGACGGTGGCGACGACGGGGCAGGGGCGGCGGGTCGAGGCCTTCGTCCCGGCGCCGATGCCGCGAGCGGTTGACCTTCCCGAACGTGTCGTGCGGGCGACCGAGCGGGCGATGGCGTCACTAAGGCGGGCCGACGATCGCCTTACCCGCGGCTTCGAGCCGTTGGCCCGGCTGCTGTTGCGGGCCGAGGGTGTGGCTTCCTCCCACATCGAAGGGGTGCGGGCGCCGGCAGTGCTCGTCGCCGTGGCCGAGGTGGACCCAGGTGCAGCCGACTCCACTTCGGCATGGGTCGCCGACAACCTGGCCGTCGTAGACGCCTCGCTCGCGCACGCACGTTCCGGCACAGCGCTGACCGCCGACGAACTGCACCGCTGGCACCGCCGGCTCATGAGCCATGGTGCACTGTCCGAGGAGCTTGTGGGCCAGTTCCGGCGGGTGCAGAACTGGGTGGGCGGCGCCACCCCTCGCGACGCGGCCTACGTGCCCCCACCGGCGGACCAGGTCGGTCGGCTGATGCGCGACCTCGTGCGGTCGGTCAACACCAGCAAGCTCGACCCGGTCACGCTGGCGGCGGTGGTCCACGCCCAGTTCGAGGCTATTCACCCCTATGGCGATGGCAACGGGCGGCTGGGCCGCGTTCTGATCGGCTGGGTGCTCGCTCGCCGCGCCGGTATCGCAGTGCCCCCCCCGGTCAGCGTGTTCATTGCCCGCGATACCGGTCGCTACCTCTCAGGTCTGACCCGGTGGCGCCAGGGCGATGTCGCGGGTTGGGTCGGTTGGGTGGCCGACGCGATCAGCCGTTCGGCCGACCAGGTCGGCGAGCTGGTGGCCACGGCCGAGGAGGTGCGCGGGCGCTGGCACAGCCTGCTCGTGGGGGTCCGGGCCGACGCGGCCGCCCGACGGCTTGTCGATCTGATCCCTGAACACCTGGTCGTGACCGCACCGATGGTCGCCGATCTGCTCGGGGTGTCCCCGCCGACTGGGCGGGCGGCCGTCGAGGCCTTGGCGACGAGGGGCATCCTGGTGCCCCTCGAGGTTCGAGCCACCAGGCCAGGGCGACCTCCGCAGTGGTGGATGGCAGCCGATCCCATCGCCGCCGTCGGCCGCTCCGGTTGGTAACGGCGTCACGGTTGATCGGCGATCTCGTCCGCCGCCGTCAGCCGGCGGTGGCTGCCTCGAGTTGGGAGACCAACTCGCCGACGTCGGAGGCGGGGCGGCCGCAGGCGTAGTTGCGGCAGACGTAGGCCAGGCCGGGTTGGCGGGACTCGAACAGGGGCGAGGGGTAGGGCTCGCCCCAGGCCAGGACGGCGTTGGGCAGGTAGCGGGCGTGCACGGCGGCCACCAGGTCGGAGCGGTCGCCGACCACGGCCACCTCGGTGAGCGGCCCGTTGAGCAGGGCCACGGCCCCGAGCAGGTGGGTGAAGGCGGTGGGGTGGCGTTCGAGGGGCCCGGCCACCAGGCGGACGATGGCCTCGGCCCGCTGGCGGTAGCCGTCCTCGCCGGTCAGGGCCCCCAGGCGGGCCAGGGCCACGGCCGCCGACCCGTTGGCCGACGGGACGACGTTGTCGAGCACGTCCTTGGCCCGGGTGATGAGCCGTTCGCCGTCGGAACCGGTGGTGAACAGCCCGCCCGCCTCGGGGTCCCAGAACAGCTCGACCATGGCGTCGGCCGTGGCCCGGGCCTCGTCCACCCAGCGCGCCTCCCCGGTGGCCTCGGCCAGGCGGGTGAAGGCGTCGACCAGGGCGGCGTAGTCGGCCGCGTAAGCCAGCAGGTGATCGGAGGCCCGGCCTCCCTGCCACGAACGCAGCCAGCGCCCGTCGGGCCGGCGCAGGTTGGCCAGCAGGAAGTCGGCGGCCGTGCGGGCGTCGGCCAGCCAGTCGGCCCGCCCGGTGGCGGCCGCGGCCTCGGCCAGGGCGGCCACCATCAGACCGTTCCACTGGGTCAGGACCTTGTCGTCGAGGCCCGGGCGCACCCGCCGGGAGCGGATCTCGAGCAGGCCCTGGCGGGCGGCCTCGACCTCGGGCGGCCGGCTGAGGTCACCCCGCACCGGCCGCCACAGGATGTTGGCCCCCTCGAAGTTGCCCCCGGCCGAGACCCCCCACCACGAGCGGGCCTCGGGCGGCACCTCGTGCTCGGCCCACACGTAGAACTTGCCCTCGACGCCCTCGGAGTCGGCGTCCTCGGAGCTGTAGAACCCTCCGTCGGGGTGGCGCAGGTCGCGCCGCACGTAGTCGATCGTCTCGGACGCCACCCCCAGCCAGCGGTCGTGGCCGGTGGCCAGCCAGGCGTGGGTGTAGAGCCGGGCCAGCCCGGCCTGGTCGTAGAGCATCTTCTCGAAGTGGGGCACGAGCCACTGGCGGTCGACCGAGTAACGGTGGAACCCCCCGCCCACGTGGTCGTAGACACCGCCCGAGGCCATGGCGTCGAGCGAGTTGGCCACCACCGCCATGGCCGGCTCGCCGCCCACCCGTAGCAGTAGCTCGTAGAGGTCGGGCTGGGGGAACTTGGGCCCCTGGCGGCCGAACCCGCCCCACTCGGGGTCGTGGCGCTCGACCAGCTGGTTGGCGCCCGAGGCCAGCAGCTCGGTCCCGGGCAGGCCGGTGGCGTCGGCCGCGGGGACCAGTTCGGCCGCGCTCTCGAGCATCCCGGTCAGCTTGCCGGCCGCGCCCTCGATCTCGTCGCGCCGTTCCCTCCAGGCCGAGGCCAGGTTCTCGCACACCTGCACGAAGGGCGCCATGCCCGGCCGGGCCGTCTTGGGGAAGTACGTCCCTCCGTAGAACGGCCGGCCGTCGGGGGTCAGCCACACGGTCATGGGCCAGCCCCCGTGGCCCGACATGGCTTGTACGGCCTCCATGTAGAGGGCGTCGACGTCGGGGCGTTCTTCGCGGTCGACCTTCACGTTGACGAACAGGCGGTTCAAGACCTCGGCCGTCGCCGGGTCCTCGAAGGACTCGTGGGCCATCACGTGGCACCAGTGGCACGCCGCGTAACCGACCGACAGCAGGACGGGCACGTCGCGGCGGCGGGCCTCGGCGAAGGCCTCCTCACCCCACGGGTACCAGTCCACCGGGTTGTCCTGGTGCTGGCGGAGGTAGGGACTGGTCTCGGACGCGAGCCGGTTCATGGCTGCGAGCCTACGGTCGTGGGGTGCCCCCCCTCGTCCGTGACGTTCTCGAGGTGGCCATGGTCGTGGCCCTGGGGGGCATGCTGTGGTCGGCTGTCGACCGGCTGCGCAAGGGCCGGCTGCCGGTCACCCGCTGCGGCCAGTGCGGCCGCCCGTCCTCCCGGGCCTACGAACGCTGCCCCCGCTGCGGCGCCCCCCGCTGACCGCCATCGTGCAACAAGGTGCCCGTGCGTCGTGCCGGGGCTCAGGTGGCCAGGCGGCCCCCGTCAGGTGATGGTGACGGGGGTGCCGATGGTGACGATGCCGGCCAGGGCGGTGATGTCGGGGTTGGTCATGCGCACGCAGCCGTTGCTGGCCGGCGTGCCGATGAGAGCCGGGTCGTTGGTGCCGTGGATGGCGATCTGGCCCACGCCTCCGCCGAAGCTGGAGTAGACCTCCGAGAAGCCCGACACGCTCACCTGGAAGGCGCCGTAGGGGCCCCACGGGTCGTTGATCTTGACGATCCCGTCGACGAAGAAGTGGCCCAGGGGGGTCGGGGTGGCGCCCTTCCCGGGGGCCACCGAGGCCTCCAGCACGAGGCGGCTGCCCTCGTAGGCCCGCAGGGTGGCGTTGTGGGTGTCGACCTCGACCCTGCTGGTGACCTCCCGGGTGGTGACCTCGCCGGCCCTCACCCAGGCCGTGGCCCCGTTGGGGCGCATGGAGACCTGCACCCGCAGCCAGTCCTGGTAGCGGTCGTGGACGATGAACACGGCCGGCAGCCCCTCCCACGTGGGGTTGTCGAACCAGCCGTCGGGCTCGTCCTGGCCGGGCTCGCTGTAGAGGCCGACCCGCGAGCCGACGGCGTCGGCCACCAGCGTGGGGGTGCGGGCCGCAGGCGCGAAGCCCACCCGCAACGTGCGGCCCGGGGCACCGGCCACGTCCGCCGTCGGGCCGGGGTCGGGGGGCCCGGGGTCGGGGGGGACGGTCGTGGCCGGGGCGAAGGTGATCGTGGGCGACGTCCCCGCCGCGCCCGAGGGGCGGGCCCCGCCGGCGATGTCGTCGGTTGACAGGGCGCGGGGCCAACTGACCCCGGCCACGGCGGCCACCCCCACCGCCGCGACGACAACGGCGAGCTTCTGTCCCCGCCTCAGCACGGCCCCAGCGTACCCCCGGGATCACCCGGGCCTGCCCTCGGCCGTGCCCCAGGTCCGTCCAATGTGCTACAAGTAGCCTTGTGACATCGGTCGGTGTACGGGCGTTGCGGCAGCGGGCGAGCGAGCTACTCCGCCTCGTCGAGCAAGGCGAGACAGTCGAGATCACCGATCGAGGTCGGCCGGTGGCCCTCCTCACACCGCTCCCGGAAGGCAGCCCCCTGGAGCGGCTGCGAGCCGCAGGTGAGATTGAGCCCGCCACCGCGGACCAGGACGACTTGCCGGCGTTGTTCGAGCTCGGGCCCGAGACCGAGCCGGCGTCGTCCGCGCTGCAACGCCTCCGGCGCGACGAGCGCTGATGGGGGCGGTGTACCTGGATTCGTCGGCCCTGGTAAAGCTGGCTGTACGAGAGCCCGAGTCCGATGCCCTCCGGAGGCACCTGCGGAGCCGGAGGCCATGGGTGACGAGCGCCATCGCTCGGACCGAAGTCCTACGCGCCCTGCTCCCGGGGGGCGAGGCGGCAGTCGCGGCCGGCCGCGCCATCCTCGCTCGGTGTGACCTGCTGCGGGTGAACGACCGGGTCCTGGCCCTCGCCGGGACCATGCAGCCACCCGAGCTCCGGTCTCTCGATGCCATCCACCTGGCGACGGCCGAGCGCCTGGGCGACGACATCAGCGAGCTCGTCGTGTACGACTGGCGCCTGGCCGCGGCCGCCCAACAGCTGGGGTACCAGGTGTCGTCGCCGTCTTAGGAGGCTGGTGTCCTTCGCGTTCGGCGCTGCGCGCCTGGGGAGGGTTGGACACCACCCTCCTAGTGCCTCAGGCGGCTACTTGAACCAGTTGCGCTGGTAGTCGCGGCTCTGGGGGTGCAGGAGCAGGGCGACGAGGGCTATGTCGAACATGAGGGCCAGGATGTTGGAGCTCAGCGGGTTGTTGAGGAACCACCAGTTGATGGCGAAGGGGGCGAAGGCCATCACGATGCCGAGCCCGTAGCCCCACTTCTTCTCGTTGGCGATCCCGTTGCCGGCCGCGGCGGCGCCCACGACCAGGGCAGTGCGCAGGAGCAGGAAGTTGCTGCTGTTGCTCAAGAGGCTGATGAAAGAGAACACGGCGTTGAGGTACAGCAGGAAGACGGCGATCTGCAGGGTCTGCGGCTGCGCCGGGTTGAAGAAGCGGCGTCGGCTTTCCATAGGGGTCGCAGTCTTGCAGCCCGGCCGGGGCGGCGTGCGGTTCTAGCCCGGGCGGGCGGCCAGTTGGCCGCAGGCGGCGTCGATCGAGGTCCCCCGGTTGCGGCGAACGGTGGCGTTGACCCCGGCGGCCCGCAGCCGGTCCCGGAAGGCGGCCACCCCGGCCGCGGGCGTGCCCCGGGCCGCGTAGCCCGGGGTCGGGTTGAGCGGGATCAGGTTCACGTGGGCGGCCAGGGGAAGGGCCAGGGCGGCCAGTTCCCGGGAGTCGGTCGGGCGGTCGTTGACCCCGTCGATCAGTGCCCACTCGAACGACAGGCGCCGGCCCTTGGCCCCCTGGTAGGCCCGGCAGGCGGCCATGAGGCGGGCCAGCGGGTAGCGGCGGTTGAGGGGGACGAGCTCGTCGCGCAAGGCGTCGTTGGCCGCGTGCAGCGAGACCGCCAGGTTGACGGGCAGGGCCTCGGTGGCCAGCCGGTGGATGCCGGGCACCACCCCCACGGTCGAGATCGTGATGTGGCGGGCCGAGAGGCCGAGGTCGCCGTGGAGGCGCTCGACGGCGGCCCATACCGCCTCGTAGTTGGCCATGGGCTCGCCCATGCCCATGAACACCACGTTGCCCACCCGGGTGGGGCTGGCCCGCCGGGCCCGCACGACCTGCTCGACGATCTCGCCGGTGCTCAGGTGGCGGGTGAAGCCGGCCTGGCCGGTGGCGCAGAACGAGCACGCCATGGCGCACCCGGCCTGGCTCGAAACGCACACCGTGGCCCGGTCGGGGTAGCGCATGAGCACGGTCTCCACCGCCGAACCGTCGCCCAGCCGCCACAGCCACTTGACGGTGCCGCCCCGGTCGCTCACCGACTCGCGGGCCAGCTCGAGCGAGGGCGCCAGGAGGGGCGCCAGGCGGGCCCGCAGGGGGGCCGGCAGGTCGGTCATCTCCTCGGGCTCGCGGCCCTGGTGGAGCGAGCGCCACACCTGGCGGGCGCGGTAGGCGGGCTCGCCGGCCAGCAGCCCGGTGAGGTCGTCGGGGCTCAGGTCGAAGCGGCCGGCACCGGGCTCCATGGCGCCATACTGCCCCGCGGCCGGTCCCTGGGTGGAACGTCCCAGGCCCGGAGTAGGTTGAAGCGGCCATGGACGACGGTGACAGTTCCCACCCGCCCCTGCCCCCGCTGCCCGAACCCCACCACCGCAACATCCAGGGGGGTTCGGCTCGCGCCGCGGTGTTCGGCGTCAGCGACGGGCTGGTCTCCAACGTGGCCCTGATCCTGGGGGTGGCGGGCGCCTCGCCCGGGCCGGGTGTCGTCCGCCTGGCGGGCGTGGCCGGGCTGATCAGCGGGGCCATCTCCATGGCCGCCGGCGAGTGGGTGTCGATGACGGCCCAGAGCGAGCTGCTCGAGCGCGAGCTGGAGATGGAGGCCATCGAGCTGCGCCGCCGCCCCGAGCACGAACGCCAGGAGCTGGTGCAGATCTACCGCTCCCGGGGCATCGAGCCCGATACGGCCGAGCAGCTGGCCACCGAGATGATGCGCAACCCCGAGCTGGCCCTGGAGACCCACGCCCGCGAGGAGCTGGGCATCGACCCCAAGGAGCTGGGTTCCCCGGTGGGGGCGGCCGTCTCGTCCTTCCTGGCGTTCGCCCTGGGGGCCATCGTGCCCCTCATACCCTGGTTCTTCACCACCGGGGCGACCGCCATCGCCATGTCGATGGTCTTCGCCGGCCTGGCCGCCCTGGCCGTGGGCACCGCCCTGGCCCGGTTCACGGGCCGCTCGGTGGCCCGCTCGGCCGTCCGCCAGCTCCTGCTGGCCGCCCTCCCGGCGGCCCTCACCTTCGCCGTCGGTTCAGCCATCGGAGTAGGCATCTCCTGAGCTGCCCCGTGGGCTCTCCGACCAGTGCCTCCACGGTCCGTTGGTCCTTATGAGGCACTGGGGTGACGGACCGAGGCGTCAGGTGGGGGAGGGCGGGGCCGGGGCGACGTCGCCCACGTAGGCCTGGTCGAGGTGGTCGACGGTGAAGCCCAGGGACTCGTAGAGGCGCACGGCCGGGGCGTTGTCGCGGTCGACGTAGAGCATGGCGACCTCTATCCCGGTGCGCCAGAGCCAGTCGAGGCCGGCCAGGACGAGACGGCGGCCCAGGCCCTGGCCCTGGAAGTCGGGGTCGGTGGCTACCACGTAGATCTCACCCAGGGGCGGGTCGTGGTCGTGGTGGACCTTGGTCCAGCAGAAGCCGGCCAGGCGGCCGTTGCGTTCGTGCAGCAGGAAGCCGGCGGGGTCGAACCAGTCCTGGGCCTGGCGGTCGGCCAGGGTCTGGAGGTCCCAGCCGCCCTGCTCGTGGTGGTTGCGGAAGGCCCGGTTGTTCACGGCCAGCCACGCCTCTTCGTCGTGGCCCGGCATGAACGGGCGCACGACCAGGCCGGGGCCCTGGCCTTGGCCTTCGACAGGGAGCGGGCGGCGCATCTGCAGGAGCTGGCGCCCCCGGCGCAGACCCGCGGCCTCGGCGATCCGGTCGTGGAGGGGGGTGGGCTTGGGCACCCACATGTGGACGTGGCCGCCCCCCTCGGCGGCCACCACGCCCAGGGCGGCCTCGACCAGGTGGAGGCCGATCTCGGGGTCGGTGTCGCGGTGGTGAGGGTCGACCACGAACTCCAGGGCCCACGACCCCCCCGGCCGGTGGCCGCGGCTGAGCTGGGCGTAACCCACGGGGTGGTCGTGCCCCGGCTCCCAGGCCACCAGCCCGGCGAAGCCCTGGCGCCCACCCTGGGCCAGGTCGAGCCACTGGTGCTCGTCGAGGGGGTGATGGTGGTCGACCTCGGTCGCCACCTCGAGCAGGCTGGTGACGGCATCGATGTCGGCCCGCCCCATATGGCGCTTGATCTCCAGGCGGGCCACGGGACCGGACCCTAACCGCCAGGGCCCGCCCGCCCGCCCGGTGCCGGCCCGCGGGTACGGTCCTGGCCGTGCCCAGGCCCAGGACGCCCAGGGGCCGGGCGGCCGAGACGCTGGCCCGGCTGGCCGAGGAGTACCCCGGGGACGAGCGCGACCTGTGCGCCCTGGTCCACGACAACCCCTTCCAACTGCTGGCGGCCACCATCCTGTCGGCCCAGACGACCGACGAACGGGTCAACCAGGTGACCCCCGCCCTGTTCGCGGCCTACCCGACCCCCGCCGACCTGGCCGCCGCCGCCCCGGCCGACGTCGAGGCCATCGTCAACCCCACGGGTTTCTTCCGGGCCAAGACCCGCAGCCTGATCGGGATGGCCACGGCCCTGGAGGAGCGCTTCGGGGGTGAGGTGCCCACGGCCATGGAAGACCTGGTCACGTTGCCCGGGGTGGGGCGCAAGACGGCCAACGTGGTGCGCAGCGTGGGCTTCGGCCTGCCCGGGCTGCCGGTCGACACCCACGTGGGCCGGCTGGCCCGGCGCCTGGGCCTGACCACCCAGACCGACCCGGTCAAGGTGGAGGCCGACCTCAACGCCCTGGTCCCGGCCCGGGAGCGGGGGCGGCTCAGCCTGCGGCTCATCCTGCACGGCCGGCGGGTGTGCCAGTCGAGGCGCCCGGACTGCGGATCTTGCCTCCTGGCAGATTTCTGCCCGTTCAATTCGATGGAACAGATCAGGAAGCGGTAACGTTAGGACACACGGGATCCAGGTTCCCGCCACCTGATCCCCGTAGGCGGTCTTCGGGTTCCGCCGCCCGGGTCCGCCCGCTGACGGCGCCCTTCGGGGCGCCGTCAGTCGCGTCTACGCCCGGACTGAGCCGCCTGCTGGGCCGCCGGCCGGGTCAGCTCGAGCGCCGGAGCCGCTCGCCCACCCGGTGCAGGCGGCGGCGGGCCTCGCCCAGGGAGCGCTCGACCTCGAACAGGTCGGTGACCAGCCAGTCGAGCTCGCCGCCGTCGGACTGCTCGGCGATGCGGGTGACCCGGGCGGCCAGCTCGTCGAGAGCCGTGGTGATCGACGACAGCTCGGCCCGGGGGTTCGCGGTGGGTGCCATGGGCCGGTTCTAGTGCCTCCACCAGCCGCCTGAGGACGGCGAAACCCCTCCGGGGTGCGGCGGGGCCGCCTGTACGATCGTCTGGTGCTCACCCGCCTCGACCTGCGCGGCCGTTCCGGCCGGGCCCTCACGAGCGGGCTGCCCCGGCCCGATGCCGGCGGGTCGGCCCCGATCGAGGCCGTGCGGGAGGTGCTGGCCGGTGTCCGAGCGCGCGGTGACGCCGCCGTGCGGGAGTACACCGAGCGCTTCGACCGCGTGGCCATCGGCGACCTGGTGGTCCCCCCCGGGGAGCTGAAGCAGGCCCTCGACGACCTGCCCGCGCTCCTACGCACCGCCCTGGAGGAGGCCCGGGACGCCATCGAGGCCTACCACCGGGCCCAGTTGCGCCCCGAGAGCTCCCACGAGCGCAACGGCGTGGTCGTACGCGAGCTCTACCGTCCCGTCGACCGGGCGGGCTGCTACGTGCCCGGGGGCCGGGCGCGCTACCCCTCGACCGTGCTGATGACGGCCGTGCCCGCCCGGGTGGCAGGTGTGCCCGAGGTCGCCCTGTGCGTGCCCCCCGGGCCCGACGGCCGGGTGCCGGGCGTCACCCTGGCGGCCGCCGCCCTGGCCGGGGTCGACGAGGTCTACCGGGTGGGCGGGGCCCAGGCGGTGGCGGCCATGGCCTACGGCACCGAGACCGTGCGCCCCGTCGACGTCATCGTGGGGCCGGGCAACGTCTATGTGGCCCTGGCCAAGCGGGAGGTGGCCGGCGAGGGGCTGGTGTCGGTGCCCGCCGGGTTCGCGGGGCCGTCCGAGGTGGTGGTGGTGGCCGACGGCACGACGCCCGTCGACTTCGCCGCCATCGACGTGATCGTGCAGGCCGAGCACGGCCCCGACGGGCTGGCCTGGCTGGTGACCTGGTCGGAGGAGGTGGCCGACGCCGTGACCGCGGCCGTGGCCCGCCTGGTGGCCGAGGCCCCCCGGCGCTCGGACATCGAGGCCACGCTGGCGGCCGGCGGTTACGCCGTGGTGGTAGACGGTCCGGAGCAGGCCATGGCCGTGTCCAACGCCATCGCCCCCGAGCACCTCCAGATCATGTGCGAGGGGGCCGAGGACCTTCTGGGGCTGGTCCGCCACGCCGGGGCGGTGTTCTGCGGGCCGTGGGCGCCGGCCGCGGTGGGCGACTACCTGGCCGGCCCCAGCCACGTGCTGCCCACCTACGGGTCGGCCCGGTTCGCCGGGGGCCTGCGGGTCGACGACTTCTGCAAGGCGGTGCACGCCGTCACCCTCGACCAGGCCGCCCTGGCCCGCGTCGGTCCCCACGTGGCCGCCATCGCCGAGGCCGAGGGCCTGGCCGCCCACGCCCTCGCCGTGCGCCTGCGGCAATGACCGGCCCGGGAGGCCGGTCCAATCAGCAATCACTGGGCGACCACCGTCAGATGGTGGGCCCAGTGACCGGCCCGGGAGGCCGGTCCAATCAGCAATCACTGGGCGACCACCGTCAGATGGTTGACCAGTGATGACCAGCCGGCTCCCGCCCGTGCGCGACGACCTGGCCGA
>JBFMCT010000006.1:0-91061 GCA_040754375.1 Actinomycetota bacterium | reverse complement strand
CGTCAGATGGTGGGCCCAGTGACCGGCCCGGGAGGCCGGTCCAATCAGCAATCACTGGGCGACCACCGTCAGATGGTTGACCAGTGATGACCAGCCGGCTCCCGCCCGTGCGCGACGACCTGGCCGAGCTGGAGGGCTACCACTCCCGCCAGGTGCCGGTGACGGTGCGGCTCAACACCAACGAGTCGCCTTACCCGCCGCCCGACGGCTGGCGCGACGCGTGGCTCGCGGAGCTGGCCACCGTCAGCTACAACCGTTACCCCGACCGCCAGGCCCGGGCCCTGCGGGCGGCCATCGCCGAGTCCCACGGGGTCGACCCGTCCCAGGTGATCGCCACCAAGGGGTCCAACGAGGCCCTCCAGGCCCTGTGCCTGGCCTACGGCGGCCCGGGTCGCAAGGCGGCCGTGTTCGAGCCGACCTACGCCCTGCACAGCCACATCGCCCGCATCTGCGGCACCGAGGTGGCCGTGGGGGAGAGGCGGGCCGACTTCACCCTCGACCCCGGCGAGGTCCGCCGGCTGCTGGCCGAGGCCCGGCCGGCGATCACCTTCCTGTGCACGCCCAACAACCCCACCGGGCTGGTCGAGCCCCGCGCCTTGGTCGAAGAAGTCGTGGAGACGGCCCCCGGGCTGGTCGTGGTGGACGAGGCCTACGCCCAGTTCGCCCCCTGGTCGGCTCTGTCACTGGTGGCGCCCGACCGGCCCCTGGCCGTCACCCGTACCTACTCCAAGACGTGGTCGATGGCCGCCGTGCGCCTCGGGTACCTGGTCGCCCCGGCCGAGGTGGTCGAGGCCTGCGAGCGGGTGCTGCTGCCTTACCACCTCGACGCCGCCACCCAGGCGGCCGGGCGGCTGGCCCTGGGGCACCAGGCGGAGATGGAGGCCCGGGTGGCCGCCGTCGTGGGCGAGCGGGAGCGGCTGGTGGCCGGCCTGGGCCGCCTGGCCGTCGACGTGTGGCCCTCGGGGGCCAACTTCGTGCTCTTCCGCCCCCGGGCGGCCGATGCGGCGGCCGTGTGGAAGGGCCTGGTGGAGCGGTCGGTCCTCGTGCGCGACTGCTCCTCGTGGCCCCGCCTGGCCGGCTGCCTGCGGGTGACGGTCGGCACCCCCGCCGAGAACGACCTGTTCCTCACCGCCCTGAAAGAGGTGCTCGCCTGATGCGCCAGGCCACCCGCTCCCGCCACACCAAAGAGACCCGCATCGAGATCGTCCTCGACCTCGACGGCCGGGGCCAGGTGGAGGTGTCCACCGGCCTGCCCTTCTTCGACCACATGGTGGCCCAACTGGGCCGCCACGGCGGGTTCGACCTGTCGCTGGTGGCCGAGGGCGACCTCGACGTCGACGCCCACCACACGGTCGAGGACGTGGGCATCGCCCTGGGCGAGTGCCTGCGCGACGCCCTGGGCGACAAGGCGGGCGTACGCCGGTTCGCCTCGATAACCCTGCCCCTCGACGAGGCCCTGGTCGACGTGGCCCTCGACCTGTCGGGCCGGCCCTACCTGCACTACGACGTCGAGCCCGGGGGCGAGGCCCTGGGCAACCCGCCCTTCGACCCCCAGTTGGCCGAGGAGTTCTGGCGGGCGTTCGTCACCTCGGCGGCCATCACCTTGCACCTGCGCATGGTCAGCGGCAAGAACTCCCACCACATCTTGGAGGCGTCGTTCAAGGGGGTGGCCCGCGCCCTGCGTGACGCCGTACGCGTCGAGGACGCGGGCGGCACCGTCCCGTCCACCAAGGGGACGCTGTAGGCCGTGATCGCCGTCCTCGACTACGGGATCGGCAACCTGCGGTCGGCCGAGAAGGCCCTCCAGCGGGTGGGGGCCGACGCCCGCCTGACCGCCGACCCGTGTGAGGTCGACGGGGCCGAGGCCGTGGTGCTGCCCGGGGTGGGGGCCTTCGGCCGGTGCATGGAGGCCCTGCGAGAGTCGGGCCTGGACACCGCCGCGCTGGGGGCCATCGCCCAGGGCAAGCCGTTCCTGGGGATCTGCGTCGGCATGCAGATGCTCTACGAGTGGTCCGAGGAGGACCCCGGGGTGGTGGGCTTGGGCGTGCTGCCCGGCGTCGTGCGCCGGCTACCCGAGGGCGTCAAGCGGCCCCAGATGCAGTGGAACGTGCTCGTGCGCAGCCGGCCCGACGTGGCCATGCTGGAGGGCCTCGACGACCCGGTGTGGGCCTACTTCGTCCACTCCTACGCCCCCGAGCCCGCGGGCGCCGACGCCACCGCCGCCGGTGTGGCCGCCACCTGTGACTACGGGGGCCCGGTGGTGGCCGCCGTCGAGCGGGGCCGGCTGTGGGCCACCCAGTTCCACCCCGAGAAGTCGGGCGCCGCCGGCCTGCGCCTGCTGGAGAACTTTGTTCGATCTGTACCCGGCCGTTGACCTGCGGGGCGGGCGGACCGTCCGGCTCCACCAGGGCGACTACGGGCGCGAGACGTCCTACGCGGCCCCGCCCGTGGAGGTGGCCGAGCGGTTCGCGTCCACGGCCGGCGTGCGCTGGCTGCACGTGGTCGACCTCGACGCCGCCCTCACCGGCGAACCGGTGAACCGCCCGGTGGTGGCCGACATGGCGGCCACCGCCCGGGCCCACGGCGTGGCCGTCCAGGTGGGCGGGGGAGTGCGCGACCGGGCGGCCGCCGAGGCCCTGTTCGAGGCCGGGGCCGCCCGCGTGGTGGTGGGCACGGCCGCCGTCGAGCGGCCCGACTTCGTGCGCGACCTGGCCCGCGACCACCCCGGGCAGGTGGCCGTGGGCCTCGACGCCCGGGCCGGCCAGGTGGCCGTGCGGGGCTGGACCGAGGGGGGCGGACGCTCGGTGGCCGACCTGCTGGCCGTGTTCGAGGACGCCGGGGTGGCGGCCGTGGTGTTCACCGAGATCGCCCGCGACGGCACCTTGGCCGGCCCCGACCTCGTTCAGTTCGCGGCCGTCGTGGCCTCGACGGCCGTGCCCGTCATCGCCTCGGGCGGGGTCGGGGGCGTGGCCGACATCGAGGCCCTGGCTCGCCTGGAGGCCGGCGGCCGGCGCCTGGCCGGGGTCATCGTGGGCAAGGCCCTTCACGACGGGTTGTTCACGGTGGGCCAGGGGGTGGCGGCGTGCGCAGTGTGAGGGTCATCCCGTGCCTCGACGTCGACGCCGCCCGGGTGGTCAAGGGGGTGAACTTCGTGGGCCTGCGCGACGCCGGCGACCCCGTGGAACTGGCGGCCCGCTACGACGCCGAGGGGGCCGACGAGCTGGTGTTCCTCGACATCACGGCGTCGTCGGACGCGCGTGACACCATCGTCGACGTGGCCCGGCGGACGGCCGAGCAGGTCTTCATCCCCTTCACCGTGGGCGGTGGGGTGCGCTCGGTCGACGACGCCCGCCGCCTGCTGCGGGCCGGGGCCGACAAGGTGGCCGTCAACACCTCGGCCGTGCTCCAGCCCTCACTGGTGCGCGAGCTGGCCCGGGAGTTCGGGTCCCAGTGCGTCGTGGTGGCCATCGACGCCCGGGCCGGCGAGGTCTACACGCACGGCGGGCGGGGGGCCACCGGGCTCGACGCCGTGGCCTGGGCCGTCGACTGCGAACGGCTGGGCGCGGGCGAGGTGCTGCTCACGTCGATGGACCGCGACGGCACCCGCGACGGCTACGACCTCGAACTGACCCGGGCCGTGGTCGACGCCGTGGGCGTCCCCGTCATCGCCAGCGGCGGCGTCGGCACCCTCGACCACCTGGTGGCGGGCGCCACCGCGGGCGGGGCCGACGCCGTGCTGGCCGCGTCCATCTTCCACTTCGGCGAGCACACCATCGCCGAGGCCAAGGCCCACCTGGCCGCCGCCGGCGTGGTCGTACGCCCCGCGTAGTGCCTCAAGCCGGCCGGGCCCCGTGTCCCAGGCCCGCACACTGCCCGGTCTTGGGTGGCCGCCGAGCCGGGCCGGCCGGCGTCGCCTCGGTCGACGTGCCCGGGTTGGTATGGTTCCCGGTATGGCGACTCGCAAGGTCACGGTCACCCTCGAAGAGGAGCAGGTTGACCAGGTCCGCAAGTTGGTCAAGGCCGGGGGTGCGTCGAGCGTCTCGGGTTTCGTCCAGCATGCCGTGGCCCTTGCGCTCGACGATGTAGCCGGCTGGGGAGCGCTGCTGGCCGAGGCGCTGCGAGACAGCGGCGGGCCGCTCACCGACGAGGAACGGGAGTGGGCCGACGAGCTGCTCGGCACTCGGACGAGCCGTCGAGGCTCGGCTGCCTGATGCCCGGGATCACGTTCGACGCGGGAGGGCTCATCGCCGTCGATAAGGACGACCGGCGAGTCACGGTCCTGCTGGCCAGGGCGGCCGAGACCCGGGCGCGAGTGACTGTCCCGGCGAGCGCGCTCGCGCAGGCGGTCCGTCGGCCGGCGGTCCAGGTGCGGCTCGCCCGGCTGGTCCGCCAGCCCACGACGGACGTCGTTCCTCTCGATCGGGTCGATGCCACCAACGTGGGCCGCCTGCTCGCCGCGAGCGGCACCGCGGACGTCGTGGACGCCCACGTTGTCATCTGCGCACGGCGTGCTCACCAGCGGGTGGTCACGTCAGACCCGGACGACCTCCGGCTCCTCGACCCGACGATAGAGCTCCTTCGCGTCTGAGCACGGGGCGACCCGTCGGCGTGATCAGCCGGGGACGAGTTGGGGCGTACCGGTTCTCGGCGGCTACGGCGGCCCGCCCGATGCGCCCGCCGATCGCTTCGAACTGGGCGGCTGTGTCCGAGACCAGGCCAGGGCTCGCCCCCGGGGCAGCCGGACGGCGGGCTTCGGGTTATCCCGACCACGAAGATCACGGCCCGCCCCGTAGCCGCCCGGCCACCGGTTCTTTACGGTGAGCAACGTGGTTGCGACTCTCCTTCACCCGTGGCGGGGCGGGCGGCTGTGGCCGGCTCTGGCTCACACCGCCCTCGACCTGCCCGTCGGGATGGCCGTGACGGTGCCCACGGCCGTGCTGGCCGCCCTGACCGTGGGGCTGGCCATCACTCTGCCCCTGGCCGTGCTCCCGGCCGCCGGTCTGCTGGTGTGGACGGGCCTGGCCGCCAAGGTGGAGCGAGCGCGGGCCGCGGCCCTGCTCGGGGTGGACATCGCCGACCCCGTGCCCCCCCTGCCCGCCGGCCCGCTGTGGCCCAAGGTGAAGGCGGCCCTGACCTCGGGGCCGCGGTGGCGCCAGGTGGCCTACGGTCTGGCCCGCCTGCCCGTCGGGGTCGTGCTGTTCGCGGCCGTGGTCACGGCCTGGGCCGGTTCGTTCACCCTCATGGGCCTGCCCGCCTACGCGTCCTTCCTGCCTGGGCGTACGGCCCAGCTCGGGCTGCTGGGGGCCACCCAGGGACCGCTGACCGTGGCCCTGGCGGCCGTGGGACTGGCCGGCCTGGTGGTGGCCGCCCCCTGGCTCACGCTGGCCGCGGCCCGCACCGATGCCGCCCTGGCCACGTGGCTGCTGGGCCCCTCGCGGGAGCGGGCCCTGGCCGAGAGGGCCACCCGGGCCGAGACGGGCCGGGCGGCGGCCGTCGACGCGGCCGAGGCCGAGCGGCGGCGCATCGAGCGTGACCTGCACGACGGGGCCCAGCAGCGGCTGGTGGCGCTGGCCGTCGACCTGGGGTCGGCCCGCGAGCGCCTCGACACCGACCCCGAGGGGGCCAAGGCCCTGGTGGCCGAGGCCCACGAGGAGGCCAAGGCCGCCTTGCGGGAGATCCGTGACCTGGTGAGGGGGATCCACCCCGTGATCTTGGAGGACCGGGGCCTCGACGCCGCCCTGTCGGCCGTGGTGGCCCGCTCGCCCGTCCCTGTCGAGCTCGACATCGAGCTAGGCGGGCGCCGGCTCCCCCAGGCGGTGGAGAGCGCGGCCTACTTCGTGGTGTCCGAGGCCCTGGCCAACGTGGCCCGCCATGCCCGGGCGTCCAAGGCGGCCGTGTCGATGGCCGTGACCGGCGACCGCCTGGTGGTCGAGGTGCGCGACGACGGCACGGGCGGCGCCGACCCGGCGGCCGGCACCGGCCTGCGGGGCCTGCGCGACCGGGTCGTGGCGCTGGGCGGGACGCTCGACATCCTGAGCCCGCCGGGCGGGCCCACGACCGTATTGGTGGAGCTGCCGTGCGCGTCCTGATCGCCGAGGACTCCGTGCTGCTGCGGGCCGGGCTGACCCGCCTGCTCATCGACGCCGGGGAGGATGTCATCGCCTCGGTGGGCGACGCCGACGCCCTGCGCGCGGCCGTCGAGCGCCACCGGCCCGACCTGGCCGTGGTCGACGTCCGCATGCCCCCGACCAACACCGACGACGGCCTGCGGGCCGCCCTGCACATCCGGGCGAGCTGGCCCGAGGTCGGCATCTTGGTGCTCAGCCAGTACGTGGAGGAGCGCTACGCCACCGAGCTGCTGGCCGGGGCCGGGGACGGTGCGACAGGCGGCCTCGGTTACCTGCTCAAGGACCGCGTGGCCGACGTGGCCGACTTCCTGGCCGCGGCCCGCCGGGTGGGCCAGGGGGGCACGGCCCTCGACCCCGAGGTGGTGGCCCAGCTCCTGGCCCGCAGCCGCCGTCGGGACCCGCTGGCCGCCCTGTCCCCCCGTGAACGCGAGGTGCTGGCCCACATGGCCGAGGGCCTGACCAACGCCGGCATCGCCCGTGCCCTGGTCGTCAACGAGAACACCGTGGAGAAGCACGTGACCAACATCTTCACCAAGCTCGACCTGCCCGCGGCCGAGCACAGCCACCGCCGGGTGCTGGCCGTCCTGCGCTGGTTGGGGGCCTGACATGGCCGGCTACGACACCCCCGCCGGCACCGGGCCGGCCGGCACCGCCGGCCCTGGCACCCCCGCCGGCACCCCCGCCCCCGCCGGTCCGGCCGCCCCCGCCGGCCCTGGCCGGCCGGGCCCGTCCCCCCGGGCCGGCCGGCGGGGGTGGCTGGTGGCCGGGTCGGTGGTGGCCGGGGCGGCCGTCGTCTTCGCCACCTGGTCCCTGCTCAACATGGTGGCCCGGGAGATCGTCACCGAGCGCTCCACGTTCGGGGCGGCCGGGCTCACCGGGCTCGACATCGACGGCCTGCACGGCCGGGTGGAGGTCGTCGGGGCGTCCGTGGACGAGGTGACCGTGGAGGCCCGCATCACCCACGGCCTGCGCCGCACGGGCCACGACGTGCGGGTGGAGGACGGCGTGCTCCGTCTCACCACCGATTGCCCGCCCGGCCCGCCCCTGTGGTGCAACATCGACTACCGGGTCTCGGTGCCGTCGGGCCTGGCCGTCGAGGCCACCACCCGCAACGGCTCGGTGGCCCTGCGCGACCTCGACGGCCCGGTCACGGCCCGCACGAGCAACGGGGCCGTGCGGGTGGCCCGCATGGGAGGCGACCTCGACATCCGCACCAGCAACGGTTCGATCGAGGCCCGGGCCCTGACCTCGGCCACGGTCACGGCCCGCACCAGCAACGGGGCCGTCGAGCTCACGTTCGCGGCCGCCCCCACCATCGTCGACGCCCGCACCAGCAACGGCTCGGTGGAGGTCGTCGTCCCCGACGGGCCCACCACCTACCGGCTGGACATGCAGACGTCGTTCGTGGGCTCGACCGACACGGCCGTACGCACTGACCCAGCCAGCCCCCGCTCGATCACCGCCCGCACCTCCAACGGCTCGATAACCGTCCGCTACCCCACGGGCTGACCGCCCGCCCCCATCCGGAGCACGCCACTGCCTTGGTGGCGCGCGCCCAGAAAGGAAGCAACCATGCCTCTTCCGACCACCCTCGACGACCGCCGGACGGCGGTGGCCGCCCGCGCCGTCTCGGCCACCAAGGTCTACGGCCGGGGCGACACCGCCGTGCGGGCGCTCGACGGGGTCGACCTGGAGATCGCAGGCGGGGCCTTCACGGCCGTGATGGGCCCCTCGGGCTCGGGCAAGTCGACCCTGCTGCACTGCCTGGCCGGCCTCGACACGCTCACGTCGGGCCAGGTGTTCGTGGGCGACCTCGAACTGGGAGCCCTCAGCGACGCCGCCCTCACGCGGGCCCGGCGGGAGCGCATCGGGTTCGTGTTCCAAGGCTTCAACCTGGTGCCGACGCTCACGGCCAGGGAGAACATCGTGCTGCCCAGCCGCCTGGCCGGCGCCCGTCCCGACGAGGACTGGGTGGGCCAGGTGGTGGCCACCGTCGGGCTGGGCGACCGGCTCGACCACCGTCCCAGCCAGCTCTCGGGGGGCCAGCAGCAGCGGGTGGCCGTGGCCCGGGCGCTGGCCAGCCGGCCCCAGGTGGTGTTCGCCGACGAGCCCACCGGCAACCTCGACAGCCGGGCCGGGGCCGAGGTGCTGCGCCTGCTGCGGGAGGCGGCCGACCGCTTCGGCCAGACCGTGGTCATGGTCACCCACGACCCGGTGGCGGCCGCCTGGGCGGACGACGCCGTCTTCCTGGTCGACGGCCGCATCGTCGACCGCCTGGAGCGGCCCACCGCCGACCTGGTCCTCGACCACATGAAGAAGCTGGGAGGCTGACATGCTGCGCACGACCCTGGCCGCCACCTGGTCTCACAAGCGCCGGCTGTGCGCCACCGGGTCGGCCGTCCTGCTGGGGGTGGCCTTCCTGTCGGCCACGCTGGTCTTCGGCGACAGCGCCCGAGCCGGGTTCGCCATCGCGTTCGCCGAGGCCAACGCCGGCACCGATGCCTACGTCCGTTCGGCGGAGAGCTTCACGGCCGCCGAGGAGGTCGTCCGCCCGCCCATCGCGGCCGAAGTGGTGGACGTGGTGGCCGCGCTCGACGGGGTGGCCACGGTGGCCGCTGCCGTGTCGGGCACCGGGCAGGTGCTCGACGCCCAGGGCCGCACCATCGGCGGGAACGGGCCGCCCACGATGGCCGCCGCCTGGGCCCCCGAGCCCGCGTTCACCGGTTGGGCGCTGGTCGAGGGGCGCCCGCCCGCGGCTCCGGGGGAAGTGGTGCTCGACCGGGCCACCGCGGCCGAGGCGGGGGCCGGCCCGGGTTCGAAGGTGACCGTGCTCGTGCCCCGGCCCGTGGAGGCCACGGTCGTGGGCATCGCCACCTTCGGGGGGCGCGACAGCCTGGGCGGCTCGACCTACGCGGCCTTCACCCTGGACGAGGCCCAGCGGCTGCTGCTGGGCGGGACCGACTTGGTTTCGGGCGTGGTCGTGGCCGCCGCCCCGGGTGTGGACCAGGACGAGCTGGTACGCCGGCTGGCCGCCGTGCTGCCCCCGGGGGTGGAGGCCGTCTCGGGCGCCGACCTCACCCGCGAGCAGCAGGCCGAGATCGAGGGCGACTTCCTGGGCTTCTTCACGGCCGCCCTGACCGCCTTCGCGGTGGTCGCCCTGCTGGTGGCCGCCTTCAGCATCTTCAACACGTTCGCCATCCTGGCCGCCCAGCGCACCGGGGAGTCGGCCCTGCTGCGGGCGCTGGGGGCGTCGCGCCGCCAGGTCCTCGGGTCGGCCCTGGCCGAATCGGCCATCGTGGGCCTGGTGGGCTCCGTCCTGGGCGCGGGGGCGGGCGTGCTGGTGGCAGCCGGGGCCTTGAGCCTCATGGAAGGCGCCGGCTTCGGGATGCCGGTCGAGGGCGTGGCCCTCTCGGCCCGCTCGCTGGCCCTGGCCGTGGCCGCCGGCCTTCTGGTGACGCTGGTCGGGGGGGCGCTGCCCGCCTGGCGGGCGGGCCGGGTCTCCCCCCTGGCCGCCCTGCGAGACGTGGCCGTGGACACCTCGGGCCGGTCGCGGTCGCGGGCCGCAGCCGGGACCGTGGTCGTGGCCGGCGGGGCGGCCGCCGTCGTGGCCGGGGCCTCGGGTGGGGCCAGCCTGGCCCAGACCGGCCTCGGGGCCGTCGTGGTCGTGGCCGGGATGGTGCTGCTCGGCCCGGTGGTGGCCCGCCCCGTCGGGGCCGTGCTGGGCGCGCCGCTGCGGTGGCGGGGGGCGAGCGGCGACCTGGCCCGGCGCAACGCCGTGCGCAACCCCCGGCGCATGGCCGCCAGTGCCACCGCCCTGCTGGTGGGAGTGGGCGTCGTCAGCCTGTTCACCGTGTTCGGGGCGTCGGTGGCCCGCACCATCGAGGACCAGGTCGACCGGGCGTTCGGCGGCGACCTGGCCCTGACGCCCGCGGGGAGCGGCTTCAGCGGGGCCGGCCTGTCACCCGAGCTGGTGGCCGAGGTGGCCGCCCTGGCCGAGGTCGAGGCCGCCGCCGGGTTGGGCTTCGGGCCGGCCACGGTCGGGGGCCGCCAGCAGCAGGTGGGCTACTCCGACCCGGCGGCCCTGGCCGCGGTGGCCGACTTCGACCTGGTGGAGGGCGACGTGGTCGGGGTCAGCGACGACGGCGTGGCCATGTCGGCCGACTTCGCGGCCGACCACGGCTACCGGGTGGGCCAGGCCGTGGACGTGGGGTTCGCGGACGGCTCGACGGTGGCCCTCACGCTGGTGGCCACCTACGACCAGCGGGCCATCGGGGGCGACGTGCTGGTGACCGACCGGCGCTGGGCGGCCCACAACCGCCAGCCGAACTACTTCCTGGCCCTGGTCACACTGGCCGAGGGGACGGCGCTGGACGCCGGCCGGGCGGCTGTCGAGGCCGTGGCCGCCCGCCACGGCAGCCCCGACGTGATGGACCGTGACGGGTTCGTGGCCAGCCAGGCGGCCCAGATCGACACCCTGCTGACCGTCGTCTACGCCCTGCTGGCCGTGGCCGTGCTCATCGCTCTCATGGGGATCGCCAACACCTTGTCGCTGTCGGTGCACGAACGCCGCCGCGAGCTCGGCCTGCTGCGGGCCGTGGGCCAGAGCCGGCCCCAGATGCGGGCCATGGTGCGCTGGGAGTCGGTGATCGTGGCCCTGTTCGGGGCCGTGGGGGGCCTGGCCCTCGGCCTGTTCGTGAGCTGGGGGCTGGTCATGGCTCTCAACGAGGCCGAGGGCTTCGGCACCTACGCCGTGCCCGCGGGCTCGCTGGTCACCGTCCTGGCCGTGGGGGCGGCCGCCGGGGTGGCCGCCGGCCTGCGCCCCGCCTGGCGGGCCGCCCGCCTCGACGTGCTCGAGGCCGTGGCCTCCCCCTAGGAGGCTGGCGTCTCTGGCGGTCCGCGCCAGCCCCTTGCACATCGCCCTCACCGCCGGCTGGGCGGTCGGCCGCCGAGGAAGGGTCTGGACACCCGCCCCCGGCCGGCGCCAGTCCACCCCGGCTTCGGCACAGGGCTGGCTACGGCCGCTGGGCCGTGACCAGCCAGGCGCCGGAGCGGTATGTGACGCCCGCGCCGGGCGCGGCGTGGGCCTCGAGGCTGGCCCGCAGGGCGGCGCGGGCCGCGGCCTGGCCGTCCTCGGTCAGGCCGTCGGACATCCACCCCGCCTGGCCCAGGACCAACTCGTAGGCCGCCTCGGCGCTCGGGCCGGCCCAGAACGGAGCCGACACCCCCTCGACCTCGACGGCCGTGAACCCGGCCTCGGCCAAGACCGCACGCGCCCGAGCCGGGTCGGCGAAGGCGAAGGGCCCAGGGGTGCCCGGCGGGGGGGCGGGTAGGCCCCGGCCTCCGGTCAGGGCCGTGGACCACTCGACCAGCCACTCGTTGGCTTCCGGGCCCTGCCAGTTGAGCAGGACCAGCCGGCCGCCGGGCCTCAAGGCCCGCCCGACGTTGGCCAGGGCGGCGACCGGGCCCCCGAAGAACATGGCCGACGTGCGCCCGATCGCCACGTCGTAGCGCCCGGCCGGGAACGGGAAGACCTGGGCGTCGCCGTGGACGAAGTTGACGTTGTCCAGCCCGTCGGCGTCGGCCCGCCTCCGGGCCTCGGCCAGCATCTGAGAAGACAGGTCTATGCCCGTGGCCTGGCCACCGGGGGCGGCCGCTCGGGCCGCCTGGCGGGTGGTCACGCCCGTGCCGCAGCCCAGGTCGAGCACGGCGTCGCCCGGTTCGACGGCGGCCGCGGCCATCAGGGGACCGTCGTAGCCAGCCAGCGCCGCCTCGTACCAGTCGGCGTGGGCCGCCCAGTAGCGGCCCTCGTCGCCGTCCCAGGCCCGGGCCTGGCCCTCGTTGGTCGGGTGTACCTCGATGCTGCTGGTCACCGGCACGTCTCCCCCCTCCTCGTATACTCCCCTTGGTAGTATCTTCTACTCCCCTTGGGAGGAACTGTCAATGCCGGGCCTGACCACCACTTCGTACGCCTTCTTGGGGCTGCTGGCCATCCGCCCCTGGAGCAGCTACGAGCTCACCCGCCAGATGAGCCGGTCGCTGGGGCTCATGTGGCCGCGAGCGGAGAGCAAGCTCTACGAGGAGCCCAAGAAGCTGGTGGCCTACGGCCTGGCCGAGGCCGGCACCGAGCTGGTCGGGCGACGGTCCCGCACGGTCTACGCCATCACCGCCGAAGGCCGGCGGGCGCTGGCCGAGTGGCTGACCGAGCCGGGGGCGGGGCCGGCGCTGGAGTTCGAGGGGCTGGTCAAGGCCTTCTTCTCCGAGAACGGCACCAAGGCCGACCTGCTGGCCACGGTGGAGGCGGCCCGGGAGTGGGCCCGCGGCCTCGGGGCCCAGAGCCACGCCATCGGCACGGCCTACGGGCACGGCGAAGGCCCGTTCCCCGAACGCCGCGCCCAGCAACTGCTGGTGGCCCGCTTCCTCAACGACTTCTACGTCACGGTGGCCCAATGGGCGCAGTGGGCCGCGACGGTCGTCGACGCCTGGCCCGACGACCCGGGCCAGGCGGTGGCCGACCCGGCCGAGATCGACGAGACCAACCGCCGGGCCGCCCTGGCCGCCGGGCTCGACGGGCACTGACCGCCCGCCGGCCGCCGGGCGGGTACCCGCCGCCGGCCGCCGGGCCCGTGCCCCCGGCCGGTACCCGCCGCCCGCCGCCGGCCGCCGGGCCGGTGCCGCCGGAGGACGGCCGAAACCGCCGGGGAACGGCCGGGTGCCCGCCTACCATGGCGCCGTGCCGGTTGCCACGCCCATCACCGCCCGCCCCGAGGACCTCGAGGCCGTCCGCTACAACGCCGACGGGCTGGTCCCGGCCGTCGTGCAGGAGTTGTCCACCGGGGCGGTGCTCATGCTGGCCTGGATGAACGCCGAGGCCCTGGCCAAGACCCTGGAGACGGGCCGCACGTGGTTCTGGTCGCGCAGCCGCCAGGAGTACTGGTGCAAAGGCGAGACCTCGGGCGACCGCCAGTGGGTGCGCCAGGCCTATTACGACTGCGACGGCGACACCCTCCTGCTGGTCGTCGAGCAGGAGGGCCGCGGGGCGTGCCACACGGGCGAGCGCACCTGCTTCTACCGGGCGTTCGGCGGCCGCGAGCCGGCCAGTTGAGCGGAGTGCACCCCAGCCGGGAGGAGTTCCGGGCCCTGGCCGCGGGCCACACGGTGGTCCCGGTGTGGCGGGAGCTGGCCGCCGACCTGGAGACCCCGGTCTCGGCCTACCTGAAGCTAGGGGCGGGCCACGAGCGCAGCTTCCTGCTGGAGTCGGTGGAGCACGGCGAGCGCTGGGGCCGCTTCTCGTTCGTGGGCCGGGGCCCGTCCCTGACCCTGGTGGCCCGGGGCGGGACCATCTCGGTGACCGGCGAGCCGCCCCCGGGGTCGGACATGCCCACCGACCGGGGGGTGCTGGCCGCCGTCGAGGCCCTGCTGGCCGCCTACCGTTCGCCCGTCCTGCCCGAGCTGCCGCCCCTGCACGGGGGGGTCGTGGGCTACCTGGGCTACGACGTGGTGCGCGAGGTGGAGCGGTTGCCCGCCGTGCCGCCCGACGACCAGGGCCATCCCGACGCCGTGCTGTCGGTGATCGGCCAGGTGGCCGCCTTCGACCACCTGCGCCAGCGGGTCTACCTGGTCGACAACGTGGTCGTGGGCGCTGGCCCGTCGACCACCGAGCTCGGCTCCGCCGATGCCGCCTACGACGCCTACGACGCCGCCTATGAGGCTGCGGCCGCCCGACTCGACGCCCTGGCCGCCGACCTGGGCCGCCCGCTGCCCTACGTGCCGGCCGAACCGCCCGACCCGGCCGACCCGCTGCCCGAGGTGCGCTCCACGGTCGGCCCAGAGGCCTACTGCCGGGCCGTGGAGAAGGCCCAGGAGCACATCCGGGCGGGAGACATATTCCAGGTGGTGCCGTCCCAGCGGTTCGACCTCGACCTGGGGGCCGATCCCTTCGACGTCTACCGGGTGCTGCGCCAGGTCAACCCCAGCCCCTACATGTACTTCCTGCGCCACCCCGAGATCACCCTGGTGGGCTCGTCGCCCGAACCCATGGTGCAGCTGCGCAACGGCCGGGTGGTCACCCGGCCCATCGCCGGCTCCCGGCCCCGGGGGACCACTGAAGCCGAAGACGACGCCTTGGCCGCCGACCTGGTGGCCGACCCCAAGGAGCTGGCCGAGCACGTCATGCTGGTCGACCTGGCCCGCAACGACCTGGGCCGGGTCGTCTCGTTCGGCACCGAGCAGGTGGACGAGTTCATGACCGTCGAGCGCTACAGCCACATCATGCACCTGACCTCGCAGGTAAGCGGTTGCTTACGGCCAGGGAAGGGGCCCATCGACGTGCTGCGGGCCACCCTGCCGGCGGGCACGGTGTCGGGGGCGCCCAAGGTGCGGGCCATGGAGATCATCGACGAGCTCGAGCCGACCAAGCGGGGCCCCTACGCCGGGGTCATCGGCTACTTCGACTTCTCCGGCAACCTCGACACGGCCATCGCCATCCGCACCATGACCATCACGGCCGACGGCCGGGCTTCCGTGCAGGCCGGGGGTGGGGTGGTGGCCGACAGCGTGCCCGAGACCGAGTACATCGAATCGTGCAACAAGGCCCGGGCCCTGCTGGCGGCCGTACCCGCGGCCCGGCGGATGCGGGCCGCGGGTACGGCGGCCCGCCCCGCGGCGCCCGGTGCCGCCGACGTCGAGGTGGAGGTGGTCGGCGGTGGGTGACGGGGCTGACTACCAGGCGCTGCGCGAGGACGTGGGGGCGGTGTGGCTGGAGCGCGACTTCGTGGCCGTCGACGGCCCCGACGCGGTCTCGTTCCTCCAGGGCCAGCTCTCCCAGGACGTCAACGTCGAGGTCGGGGCCTCGGCCTGGGCCATGGTCCTGCAGCCCCAGGGCAAGTTGGACGCCTTCGTTCGCCTGTGGCGCCAGGGGGAGGACCGCTTCGTGCTCGACACCGACGGGGGCTGGGGACCGGCAGTGGTCGAACGGCTGAACCGGTTCAAGCTGCGGGTCAAGGCCGAGGTCGGACCGCTGGCCTGGAAGTGCCTGGCCTTGCGCGGCCCTCGCGCCCATGAGGTGGCCGGGGCCGCGGCGAGCCCGGGCACGGTCGTGCTGGGGGCGGACTGGCCGGGCCTGGCCGGGGCCGACCTGGTGGGGGAGGGCCCGGAGCTGCCCGCCGGGGTGCGCCTGTGCGGGCCGGCGGCCTACCAGGTGGCCAGGATCGAGGCGGGGGTACCGGAGATGGGCCGGGAGATCGACGAGTCCACGATCCCGGCCGAGGCGGGCATCGTCGAGCGTTCGGTGAGCTGGACCAAGGGTTGTTACACCGGCCAGGAGCTGGTGGCCCGCATCGACTCCCGGGGAGGCAACGTGCCCCGGCGGCTGCGGGGGCTGGTCCTGGGCGAGGGGGAGGTGCCGCCCGCGGGGGCGCGGGTGGTGGCCGGGGAGAAGGACGTGGGGCGGGTCACAAGCGTGGGGGAGCCGATCGAGGGGAGGGCGCCGGTCGCCCTCGCTTACGTGGGACGGGCGGTCGAGCCCCCGGCCGACGTGACCGTGACCTGGGACGGCGGCTCAGTCCTGGCCACCGTCGAGCCGCTCCCCCTGGTCCCCTAGACGGCTGGTGTCGAAGCGGCCCGGTGCGGTAAAGGTGCTGGCCAGGGGCAGTTCGTCCGCCCCGACGGGCCGCGCCCGACGAGAACCAGGCCGGCCGCCTGCGCTCGTGCGCTCCCCGCCGCGAGCCGCCCGCCGGCCCCGGGCCACGGCCCTCGCCCTCGCCCTCGCCCTCGCCTTGATGACCTCGGCCTGCGACCGGTCGTCTTCGGGCAGCCCGCCCGTCACGACCGCCGTGGCGCCCGTCGAAGGGCCCGGCCTCGAAGGCCCCGGGGGCGAGGAGCCGACCACCACCGAGGTGGCTACCACGACGACGACCACGACCACCACCACCACGATCCCGGGCCGGCCCCGCACCGACCCGACCGTGCCGGCCGAGATCGGCGGGGGGACGGCCCGCATCTCGGGCACCGTCGTGGGCCCGGCCGGGGCGGTGGCCAACGCCACCGTGAGGGTCGAGCGCTTCGTCGGCGACCAGGTGACGGCCCTCAGCGTGACCACGGCCGCAGGCGGCCAGTTCAACGTCCCCTCGGTCCGGGGCGGCAACTACCGCCTCAAGGCGTGGCGGGCGCCTGACCTGATCCTGCTGCAGCCCGAAGCCCTCTTCCTGGGGGCCGAGGAGGCCAAGACGGTCGAGCTGCGGGTGGCCAACGTCTCCGACCTCAACGTGCAGGCGGCTGCCGAACCCGTCCCGTTGCCCCGCGAGGAGCCGTTCACGGTCACCGTGACCCTCTACAGCGGCGTGGTGGCGGCCGACGGCACCCTGAGCGGCACCTCCCGGCCCCAGGTCAACGTCCAACTCGTGCCCAGCGCCGCCTTCGGGGTCGAGGGCTCGGACCGAGCGGTCACCGACGCCGCCGGGCGGGCCAGCTTCCGGGCCCGCTGCACGACGCCCGGGACGCCCCGGGCCGACGTGGTGATCGGCGCCGTCCGCCTGCCTATCGCCTTGCCCAACTGCCCGGGCTGACCAAGTGTCTCGGGGCCCGGAGGTTCAGGCCCAGGGGCGGAGGGTGACTGTGACCTGGGTGCCGCCTGCGGGGGAGGCCGCGGCCGCCACCTCGCCGCCCATGGCCTCGACCAGCTCGTGGACGATGGCCAGGCCCAGGCCCGTGCCCACGGGACGGGTCTCGGGACGGGCCGAGCGCCAGAACGGTTCGAACACGTGGGCCAGGTCGTCGGGGTCGATGCCCGGGCCGTCGTCGGCCACCCACAGGCGCCGGCCGTCGCAGCCGACCTCGATGGCCGAGGAGGCGTACTTGAGGGCGTTCTCGACCAGGTTGGCCACTACCTGGGCCAGGCGGTCGGGGTCGGCACTGGCCCGCTCGGCCGAGGCGGGAGCGTGCACGGCCAGGGCCACGCCCGCAGCCTCGGCCGCGGGCCGGAACCCCTCGGCGGTGTCGGCCACCACCTCGGCCACGTCGGTGGCCCGCAGGTCGAGCCCGAAGCGGCGAGCGTCCAGCCGGGCCAGCTCCAGCAGGTCGCCGACCAGGCGTTCGAGCCGGCGGGCCTCGCTCAGGATCACCTCGGCGGCGTGGGCCGGGTCGGTGGCCCGCCCTTCGGCCAGGGCCTCGGCGTAGCCCCGTACCGACGTGAGGGGCGTCCGTAGGTCGTGGGACACCGACAGCAGGAACTGGCGTTCCAGGCCCCGGGACCTCTCCAGGCTGGCAGCCATGGTGTTGATCGACCGGCCCAGGGCGGCCAGTTCGTCAGCCTCGCCGCGGGTGCTCTCGGCCGGCCCGACGACGGGTACCCGGGCCGTCAGGTCGCCGGCGGCGATGCGCCGGGTGGCAGCCTGGGCCTCTCGCAGGGGGCGGGTCAGGCGCCGGGCCAGGTCGGCCGCCGCGGCGGCCGCGGCGGCCAGGGTCAGGGCCGCCACCCCCACGAACCACAGCCCGCCGGGCAGGCTGGCGTCGACCCGCCGGGTGAGCACCACCACCAGCAGCGCCTCCCCGCTGCCGGGCCGGGCTTCGGTGCGCGCCCCGGCGGTGGCGAAGGCCAGCGTCCCGCGCCGCCCGCTTACCGTCTCCCCGGCCCGCAGGCGGTCGAGGTCGACGTCGTCGCGGGACAGGCCGGCGGGGAGCTCGCCTGTCCCGACCGGCCCGGGCCGGCACGCGGCCCCGAAGCACACGACCCGCAGGTCGTCGAGGCGCAGGGCGACGTTGAGGGCGGCCAGCACCTGGGGCCGCTGGACGTCCTCCAGCCGCTGGGCGATGGCCGTGGCCTGGCGGCGCAGGTCGGCGGCCGTGTCGGCCCGGGCCTGGCGGCGCACGAGCAGGGCGGTGCCCAGCATGGCCACCAGCAGGGAGGCGGCCACGACCCCCACCATGGTGGACGTGATGCGGCGCCTCATGGCCCGCTCACCCGAGCCGGTACCCCACGCCCCAGACGGTGGCCAAGGGCAGGGCCGGGCCCAGCTTCTTGCGGAGCTGGCGGACGTGGACGTCGACCGTGCGCTCGTCGCCGAACCAGCCCGCGCCCCAGACGGCGTCGAGGATCTGCTGGCGGGAGAGGGCGAGCCCGGCGTTCTCGGCCAGGTAGCGCAGCAGGTCGAACTCCCGGGTGGCGAGGGCCACCACCTCGCCCCCGACCCGGGCCTCTCGCCGGCCGGTGTCGACCTCGACCTCACCGGCGGCCAGCACGGCCGCCCGTCCCGGTCCCGGGGCCCGTCCGCCCGGCGCAGGATGGCCCTCACCCGGGCGACCAGTTCCCGGGGGGCGAACGGCTTGGTGACGTAGTCGTCGGCCCCCAGCTCCAGCCCCAGGACGCGGTCGATCTCGCCGTCGCGGGCCGTGAGCATGAGGACGGGTACGTGGTCGCCCTGGCTGCGCAGGCGGCGGCACACGTCGAGCCCGTCGCTCCCACCCGGCAGCCCCACATCGAGCACGACCAGCCGGGGCCGGTGGTCGCGCACGGCCGCCAGCGCCCGCTCGCCGTCGGCCGCCTGCACGACCCGGAACCCCTCCTGGCGCAGGTAAATCTCGACCAGGTCGGCGATGTTGGGGTCGTCCTCGACCACCACGATCGTGCCCGGCTCGGCCGTCATCGGTCGCGAGGATGGCACGCCTCGCTAGCCGCGGGCGGCCACCCTCGTGGCTTACGTAGCCTGGCGGGGTGCTCGCCGAGATCGTGGCCGCCCACCGCCGGGCAGCGGCCGAGGACAGCCGTGACCTCGACGGGCTCCTGGCCCAGGTCGAGGGGGCGCCCGCGGTGCGCGACTTCCGGGCCGCCCTGGCCCGTCCCGGCCTGTCGGTGATCGCCGAGGTCAAGCGCCGGTCCCCGTCCAAAGGTGCCCTGGCGCCCGACCTCGACCCCGCCGAGGTGGCCGAGGCCTACGCCGGGGGCGGGGCCGACGCCCTGTCGGTGCTCACCGACCACGACTACTTCGGCGGTTCGCCGGCCGACCTGGCGGCCGCCCGCCACGCCTCAGGCCTGCCGGTGCTGCGCAAGGACTTCACCGTCGACCCCCGCGACCTGGCCGACGCCCGGGCAATGGGGGCCGACGCCGTGCTGCTGATCGTGGCCGCCCTGTCCGATGCCGAGCTCGTGCTGTTCTCGGCCCTGGCCCGCGAGCTGGGGCTGGCCGCCCTGGTCGAGGTCCACGACGGGGTCGAGCTGGCCCGCGCCCTCGACGCCGGGGCCACGATCGTCGGGGTCAACCAGCGCGACCTGCGCACGTTCGAGATCGACCGTTCCCTGGCCGCCCGCCTGCGGCCGTCGATCCCCCCGGGCGTCGTGGCCGTGGCCGAGTCGGGTATCCGCTCGGCGGCCGACGTGGCCGACGGCTTCGACGCCGTGCTCGTGGGGGAGTCGCTGGTCACCTCTCCCGACCCGTCCACTGCTGTCCGAGAGCTCAAAGGAGGCCGATAGATGACCGAGGTCCCCCAGGCGTGGTTCAACGTCATGCCCCACCTGCCGGCGCCCCTCGACCCGCCCCTGCACCCCGGCACCCGCCAGCCCGTCGGTCCTGACGACCTGGCCCCCCTGTTCCCCATGGCCCTGATCGGCCAGGAGGTCACCGCCGAGCCCTGGGTCGACATCCCCGGTGAGGTGCTCGACGTGCTCCGGCTGTGGCGGCCGACCCCCCTGCGCCGGGCCTACCGGCTGGAGGAGGCCCTGGGTACCCCGGCCCACATCTGGTACAAGGACGAGTCGGTCTCCCCGGCCGGCTCCCACAAGCCCAACACGGCTGTGGCCCAGGCCTTCTACAACAAGGCCGAGGGTGTCGAGCGGCTGGCCACCGAGACGGGGGCGGGCCAGTGGGGGAGTGCCCTGTCGTTCGCCTGCGCCCTGTTCTCGATGGAGTGCAAGGTGTACATGGTCAGGGCGTCGTACGACCAGAAGCCCTACCGGCGGGTGATGATGGAGACCTGGGGCGGCTCGGTGGAGCCCTCGCCCGTCGACCAGCCCGGCCACCCCGGTTCTCTGGGCATGGCCATCAGCGACGCCGTGCGCGACGCCGCCACACGCGACGACACCCACTACGCCCTGGGGTCGGTGCTCAACCACGTGCTGCTGCACCAGACGGTCATCGGTATCGAGGCCAAGGAGCAGTTGGCGGCCGCCGGCGAGGACGCCCCGTCGGTGGTCATCGGCTGCTGCGGGGGCGGGTCCAACCTGGGGGGGATCGCCCTGCCGTTCGTCCCCGACGACGGGGTGCGGCTGGTGGCCGTCGAACCGTCCTCCTGCCCCACCCTCACGGCCGGCCGCTTCGACTACGACTTCGGGGACACCGCGGGCATGACCCCGCTGCTGGCTATGTACACGCTGGGCCACGAGTTCGTCCCCCCGCCCATCCACGCCGGCGGCCTGCGCTACCACGGCGACTCGCCCATCATCTCCAACCTGGTCCGTGAGGGCCGCATGGAGGCCATGGCCTATCCCCAGGCCAAGGTGTTCGAGGCGGCCGTGACCTGGGCCCGCACCCAGGGCACCATCCCCGCTCCCGAGACGGCCCACGCCGTACGGGCGGCCATCGACGAGGCCCTGGCCGCCAAGGAGGAGGGCGAGGCCAAGGTCATCCTGTTCAACTACTCGGGCCACGGCCTGCTCGACCTCGGCGCCTACGACGACTACCTCCACGACCGCCTGGACGCCTGACCCGCTCGCCCCCCCAAGCCAACCGGTGTGCCGCACGCGCCATTTACGGCGCGTGCGGCGCACCGGTTGGTGAGGTCTGGCGCCCGGCTACCGTCGGACGGGATGTTCGTCAAGATCTGCGGCACGACCAGCGAGGAGGACGCCTTGCTGTCGGTGGCCATGGGGGCCGACGCCGTGGGGTTCGTGTTCGCGCCGTCGCCCCGGCAGGTCAAGCCCCAGACGGTGGCCGACATAGTCAAGCGGCTGCCCCGTGAGGTGCTGACCGTGGGCGTGTTCCGCGACGAAGCGCCCGCCCGGGTGGTCGAGATCGTCAACACCATCGGCCTGCGGGCCGCCCAGCTCCACGGGCACGAGACCCCGGCCGACGCCCACTACGTTCGCCAGCGGGTGCCCCTGCTCATCCAGGCCTTCCCGGCCGGCGACCCGGCCGTGGCCCGGGCGGCCGAGTACCGGCCCGACGCCGTGCTGCTCGACGCGGCCACGCCCGGTTCGGGCCAGGTCTTCGACTGGAGCATGGCCGAGGTCCCCGACGGCATCCGCCTGATCCTGGCCGGCGGACTGACGCCCGCCAACGTGGGCCAGGCCATCGCCCAGGTCCATCCCTGGGGGGTGGACGTGGCCACCGGCGTGGAGTCGTCCCCGGGCCGCAAGGACGCAGTGAAGGTGCGGGCCTTCGTGGCCGCGGCCCGGGCCGCCGCCCCCGAACGCGACGGCGACGACGGCGACGGCGACGGCGACGGCGACGAGCTGGCGCCCTACGACTGGGACATGGGAGGAACGTGATGGCGCTGATGGCCGAGCCTGGACCGGGCGGGCGCTTCGGGGAGTTCGGCGGGCGCTACGTGCCCGAGTCGTTGGTGCCGGCGTGCGCCGAGCTGGAGGACGCCTTCCGCTCGGCGTGGGCCGACCCGTCCTTCCGGGCCGAGCTCGACGGCTTGCTGCGGGACTACGCGGGCCGGCCGACGCCCGTCACCGAGTGCCGCCGACTGTCCGAGCGGCTGGGAGTCCGACTGCTGCTCAAGCGCGAGGACCTGGCCCACACCGGGTCCCACAAGATCAACAACGTCCTCGGCCAAGCCCTTCTCACCACCCGCATGGGTAAGCGCCGGGTCATCGCCGAGACGGGCGCCGGCCAGCACGGGGTGGCCACGGCCACGGCCTGCGCCCTCTTCGGCCTGGAGTGCCAGGTGTACATGGGCTCGGTCGACATGGAGCGCCAGGCCCTCAACGTGTTCCGCATGAGGCTGCTGGGGGCCACCGTCACCCCGGTCACGTCCGGGAGCTGCACGCTCAAAGACGCCATCAACGAGACCCTGCGGGACTGGGTGGCGTCGGTCGAGACGACGCACTACTGCCTGGGGTCGGTGATGGGGCCCCACCCGTTCCCGTGGATGGTGCGCGAGCTGCAGAGCGTGATCGGCCACGAGGCCCGCGAGCAGTGCCGGTCGCTCCTGGGGGGCGGGGCCCCCGACGTGGTCGTGGCCTGCGTGGGGGGAGGGTCCAACGCCGCGGGCACGTTCGCCGGCTTCGTGGGCACCGGCGCCCGCCTGGTGGGCGTGGAGACCGAAGGGGGGGCGGCCATCGGCAAGGGGGCACCGGGCGTGGTCCACGGGTCGCGGTCCTACCTGCTCCAGGACGCCGACGGCCAGGTCATGGAGGCCCACTCCATCTCGGCCGGGCTCGACTACCCCGGGGTCGGCCCCGAGCACAGCCACCTGTCGTCGGTGGGCCGGGCTGAGTACGTGGCCGCCGACGACGCCGAGGTGCTGGGGGCGTTCCGGCTGCTGGCCGAGACCGAGGGGATCCTGCCCGCCCTCGAACCGTCCCACGCCCTGGCCTGGGTCGCCCGGGCGGCCCGGACCCCGGCCCTGCCCGAGGGATCGACCGTCCTGCTCACCCTCTCGGGCCGGGGCGACAAGGACGTCGAACAGATCATGGGCCTGCTCGGGCCCGACCTGTAACCCGCCCAACGCAAACCTGCGCGGGAATCGTGGGCGGATCGCCCACGATTCCCGCGCGGGTTTCGCGGGGTTACCGACTTGCGGGCGCTACTCGTGGATGTACTGTAGGCCTTCCACATATAGAGACGACCTGGGGGCAAGGCGGCGGTGGAGGCCCACTCGATGCAGAACAGGCTTGTGCAGAGGCGCCCGTTCATGACGGGATGTCTCATGCTGCTGCTGGGCGAGAACCCGAGCCACGGCTACGAGGTCACCGACAGGCTCAAGCAGTGGGGTTTCGACCTGGCTGGCCCCGGCCCGGTGTACCGGGAGTTGCGCATGCTGGAGGAGGCCGGCCTGGTCACCTCGGCCTGGTCGGCCCCTCAGTCCGGTCCCGTCCCCCGGGTCTACGAGCTGACCGACGAGGGCCGGGCCGCGCTCGACCAGGCGTCCGACGACCTCGAGGGCCTGCGAACCCTCATCGACCAGTTCCAGGCCCGCTACCGCGAACTGGCGGCCGCCGCCCCGCCCCCTCGGCCCGCCCCGTTGGTGAACCAGGCCCCGCCGGCCGACGGCCAGGCCCCGGCCGGCGACGGCCAGGCCCAGGCCCCCGCCCCTGCCGCCCGCCGGGCCCGCCGGGGCCGGCGCTCGGCCACCTGAGAGGGACGCCGCCAGCAGTTACTGTCGGCGTCCATGGCCATCGGGCCCATAGAGGCGGCCCTGAGGGCCAAGCGGGAACGGGGGCGAAAGCTCCTGGTCCCTTACGTGACGGGTGGGCTGGGGGCGGACTGGCTCGATGTCCTCTCGGCCATCGCCGAGGCGGGAGCCGACGCCGTCGAGGTCGGCATCCCGTTCAGCGACCCCGTCATGGACGGGCCGACCGTCCAGGAGGCCTCGGCCCGGGCCCTGGCCGCGGGAGCGACCCCCGGGTCGGTGGTGGCCGGGCTGTCCGGGCTCGACCTCGAGGTCCCCGTGGTGGTCATGACTTACGCCAACGTGGTGCTGCGCCCCGGTGCGGCCCGGTTCGCGGCCGCCCTGGCCGAGGCCGGGGTCGGAGGGGTGATCCTCCCCGACCTGCCGGTGGACGAGCTCGACGAGTGGGCCGGCCCGGCGGCCGGCGCCGGACTGGAGACCGTGCTGCTGGCTGCTCCCACCACGCCCGACGACCGGCTGGCGGTCATCTGCGGGCGGTCCCAGGGCTGGGTCTACGGGGTGGCGGTGATGGGCGTGACCGGCGAGCGGGAGTCCCTGAGCGGCCAGGCGGCGGTCATGGGCAGGCGCCTCAAGGCGTGCACGGACAAGCCGGTGCTGCTGGGCGTGGGCGTGTCGACGCCTGCCCAGGCGGCCGAGGCGGCCGGCTTCGCCGACGGCGTGATCGTGGGATCGGCCCTGGTCAGAAGGGTCCTCGAGGGTGCCGGGCCGTCGGGCGCGGCCGAGTTCGTGGCCAGTCTTCGGGCCAGCCTCGACGCCTCGTGACGCGCCCTGTCGCCCGTTTGTAACCCTCGCGCCCCCCGGGGGGTCACATGCGTCGGGCTCGTACTTTCAGATGGACGAGGGGCAAATCCGCGTGGGAACCGCCGTCATCTTCCCCGGCCAGGGGACGCAGCACGCCCAGATGGGCGCCGTGTGGCGCGCCACCCCGCACTGGACGGTCGTCGAGCGGGCCGAGGCCGCCCTGGGACGGCCCCTGGGCGACCTGCTCCTCGAAGCCCCCGCTGAGGTCCTGGCCCGCACCCTCGAAGCCCAGCTGTCGGTCCTGCTGTGCTCGCTCATGGCCTGGGACATGGTGGCCGGCGAGCTGGCGCTGGGCGACGGCGAGGGCCCGGTGGTGGCCTTCGCCGGTCACTCCCTGGGGCAGTTGACGGCCCTGGTGGCGGCCGGGGCCCTGTCGCTGGAGGACGGGGTCGTGCTGGCTGCCCAGCGGGCGCGGGCCACCCAGGACGCCGTCGACCGCCACCCCGGGCGCATGGCCGCCCTGATCGGGGCCGAGTTGGACCAGGCCGAGGACGCGTGCACCGCCCACCCCCAGGCCTGGGTGGCCAACGACAACGCCCCCGGCCAGGTCGTGATCGGCGGTTCCCCCGACGGCCTGGAGGCGGCCTGCCAGCGGGCCCGGGACCTTGGCGTCCGCCGGGTCGTGCCTCTCAACGTGGGTGGCGCCTTCCACACCCCCTTGTTCGCCGAGGCGGCCGAGGCCCTGCGCCCGGCGCTGGCGGCCGCCCCCTTCCGGGCCGGCTCGGCCCCGGTCGTGTCCAACGTCGATGCCCGCGCCCACACCGACCCGTCCGTGTGGCCGGCCCAACTGGCCGACCACCTCGTCTCGCCCGTGCGCTGGCGGGAGTGCCTACTCACCCTTTCCCGCCTGGGAGCCACCTCGCTCGTCGAGGTCGGTCCCGGCAACGTGCTGGCCGGCTTGGCCCGCCGCACGCTGACCGGCGTGCCCGTCCGTAACGTGGCCGTGCCCGCCGATGCCGAAACCGTTCGAACCCCCCTGGAGGTCTGTTGACGATCGAGACTGGCGAACGGCTGGCGGTACCCGAGCGGGTGATCGTGGCGCCTGCCGCGGGCCGTTTCCGTCCCAACGGCGGGGCGGCACCCGAGGGCGACACCCTCGACGCCGAGCAGGTGATCGGGTTCGTCGACGGCGCCGGCCAGTCGACCCCGGTGCGCAGCCCCTTCAACGGGTTCCTCATGGGCCTGATGGCCCATGCCGGCGAGCGGGTCCGCGAGGGCCAGCCCGTCGCCTGGCTCCGCAGCGTGTGAACGGCCCCCAGCGGTTCACACCACCGCCGGGGCGACACGCGGCCGTCACGGGCTGGGGCATCGCCGTCCCCGAGGGCCGGCTCACGAACCAGGACTGGGTCGACCGGGTCGAGACCAGCGACGAGTGGATCGTCGAGCGAACCGGGATCCGTGAGCGCCGGGTGGCCGGGCCGGGCGAGACCACGGCCAGCCTGGCCATCGACGCCGGGGCCGCGGCCATCAAGCGGGCCAACCTCACCCCGGCCGACATAGGGGCCTGCATCGTGGCCACCGTCACCCCCGACCAGCCCATCCCGTTCACGGCCGCCTACGTGCAGGACGGGCTCGACCTGCGCTGCGGCGCCTTCGACGTCGACGCCGCCTGCTCGGGCTTCGTGTACGGCCTGGTGCTGGCGTCCTCGCTGGTGGGGACGGCCGGCCTCGACGCCGTGCTCATGATCGGTTCGGAGACCCTGCTGCGCATCACCGACTGGACCGACCGCTCGACGGCCGTGTTGTTCGGTGACGGGGCCGGGGCGGTGGTGGTCACCCCGTCGGAGGAACCAGGCCTGCTGGCCTGGGACCTGGGCTGTGACGGGGCGGCCGCCCACCTGCTGACCCTGCCCGCAGGCGGGAGCCGTATGCCGGCCACCGTCGAGACCGTCGAGTCCGGCCAGCACTACCTGCGCATGGAGGGCCAGGAGGTCTTCCGGCGGGCCGTCCGGGCCATCGTCGACTCGGCCGAGGGCACCCTGGCCCAGGCCGGCGCCCGCGCCTCGGACGTGGCCCTGTTCGTCCCCCACCAGGCCAACGCCCGCATCATCGACGCGGCCGCCGCCCGGCTGGGCATCGCCCCCGAACGGGCCTTCGTCAACATCGACCGCTACGGCAACACGTCGGCCGCGTCGGTGCCCCTGGCCTTGGCCGAGGCGGCCGACGCCGGCCTCATCCAGCCCGGTGACCTCGTGCTGCTGTCGGGGTTCGGGGCGGGCATGTCGTGGGCCAGCGCCGTGCTGCGGTGGACGGGGGAAGCTCCAGGTCCTCTCGACCCCGTTCCCGAGGCCGCCCGGGCCGGTCTCGGTGGCCTGGGAGGCCTGGCCGGCCTGGGGGGCGCGGCCCGCACCCGCCTGCGGGGCGCGGTTTGACGCCTGACGCAGCCGCGGCCGCGGCCGCAGCCGCCGGCCGGATCGCCGTCGTCACCGGCGCGTCTCGGGGCATCGGGCGGGCCTGCGCGGTGGCCTTGGCCGCCGGTGGCCACCGGGTGGCCGTCCTCTACGGCCACGACCACGACGGTGCGGCCGCCACGGTGGCCCGGTGCGAGGCCGAGGGCGGGGAGGCGTGGGCCGTCAGGGCCGACGTTCGCGAGCGGGCCTCGGTCGACGCCGCCTTCGACGAGGTCGAGGGTCGCTGGGCGGACCGGGCCACGGTGGTCGTGTCCAACGCCGGGGTCAACCGCGACGGCCTGCTGCTGCGCATGGACGACAGCCAGTGGGACGAGGTCATAACCACCAGCCTGACCGGGGCCTTCAACACCGTCCGGCGGGCCTCGGCGGGCATGGTGCGCGCCCGCTGGGGCCGGATCGTGACCATGAGCTCGGTGGTGGCCATGTCGGGGTCGGCCGGCCAGGTCAACTACGGGGCGGCCAAGGCCGGCCTGATCGGCCTCACCCGGTCGGTGGCCCGGGAGCTGGCCTCGCGCAACGTGACGGCCAACGTGGTGGCCCCCGGGCCCATCTCGACGGCCATGACCGACGCCCTGCCCGAAGCCCGCCGCCAGGAGATGGCCCGCCAGACCCCCCTGGCCCGGTTCGGAACGCCCGAGGAGGTGGCCGCCGTGGTCGCCTTCTTGTGCTCGGACGCGGCCGCTTACGTCACCGGTGCCGTCATCCCCGTCGACGGCGGCCTGGGCATGGGCCACTGACCCGGGGGTGAAATAACCGGGGGAAAGCGTCACTAGAGTTGGCCGACCCGAGTCGAAGGGTCGTCGGGAGACAGAAGTCGGAGGAGATCGATGGAGCGCGAGGAAGTACTTGCAGGTCTGGCGGACGTCGCGGTGGAGCTGCTGGGCGTCAGCCGTGACCAGGTGAGCGAGGGCGCGCGCTTCGACGAGGACCTCGATGTGGACAGCCTGGGCCTCGTCGAGTTCGTGATGGCGGTCGAGGACCGGTTCGAGGTGAAGGTCCCCGAGGAGAGGCTGGAGGGCATCACCACCATCGGCCAGGCTGCCGACCTCGTGCTGGAGATGGCGGGCACGCCGGCCGAGAAGGGCGCCGCCGGGTGACCGAGCCCGCCCCCGGAGGGCGCCGGCGGGTGGCGGTGACGGGCATGGGGGTCAAGACCCCGGCCGGCACCGACCTGGAGACCTACTGGGCGTCGCTGCTGGCCGGGCGGTCCAACGCCGGGCCCATCCGCCGCTTCGATGCCACCATCCTGCCCGAGCCCTTCCGGTTCGCCTGCGAGGTCCCCGAGTTCGACCTCTCGCCTTACCTCGACTTCAAAGAGGCCCGCCACGCCGACCGCTGCACCCAGCTGGGCCTGGCCGCGGCCATGGACGCCTTCGCCGACGCCGGCGGCGAGGCCATCTCCCGCACCACCGACCCGGCCCGCTGCGGCGTGTTCGTGGGCAGTGGGGTGGGCGGGCTCATGACCCTGGAGGAGCAGGACCGCAACCTGTTCGAGCGGGGGTCGGGCCGGGTCAGCCCCTACCTGGTGCCCATGATGATGGCCAACGCCACCGCTGGCACGGTCGGGCTCAAGATGGGGTGGACGGGGCCCAACCTGTGCGTCACCACGGCCTGCGCGGCCGGGTCCCACGGGATCGGCGAGGGTGCCCTGCTCATCCGCCACGGGGCGGCCGACGTGGTCCTGGCCGGCGGCACCGAGGCGTGCATCACGCCGCTGGCCATGTCGGCCTTCGGGCGCATGGGCGCCCTGTCCAGCCGGGTGGACGACCCCCGGCACGCGTCCCGCCCGTTCGACCCCGACCGTGACGGCTTCGTGATGGGGGAGGGCGCCGGGTTCCTGCTGCTCGAGGAGTGGGACCACGCCGTGGCCCGGGGCGCCCGGATCTGGGGTGAGGTGCTGGGCTACGCCCGCACCAGCGACGCCTACCACATCACCGCCCCCGCTCCCGGGGGCGCAGGGGCGGCGGCCTGCATGCTCGGGGCCTTGGCCGATGCCGGCCTGGAGCCGCCGGCCGTGGCCCACGTCAACGCCCACGGCACCTCGACCCCGCTCAACGACGCCTCCGAGGCGTCGGCCGTCACCAAGGTCTTCGGCGAGCGGGCCGTGCCCGTCACCTCGGGCAAGGGCGTCACCGGCCACCTGGTGGCCGGGGCCGGGGCCATCGAGGCGGTGGCCGCCTTCCTGGCCCTGCGCGACGGCGTGGTGCCCCACACCGCCAACCACGAGCGCGAAGACCCCGATCTGGCCATCGACGTCGTCTCGGGCTCGCCCCGGGAGGTGGCTCCCGGGCCGGTGGTGTCGAACTCGTTCGGGTTCGGCGGCCACAACGCCTCGTTGGTCCTGGGCCCGCCCCCGACGTGATCGGCGCGGCCCCGGCCGTCCCGGTCACCGCCTGCCGGGGAGGGGCGGCCCAGGCGTCGCTGACCGAGCTCGACGGCCGGCCGGTGGCCTGGTTCCGCCTGGCCGGCGGCAAGCACCGGGGGGCCATCGGGCCGTCCGAGGGCGAGGTCATCGAGCGCCTGGTGGAGCTGGCCCTGGAGACGGGCGTGCCCGTGGTGGGCGAGCTCGACACGTCGGGGGCGGACGTGAGCGAGGGACTGGCGTCGTTGCACGCCTGGGGACGGACGGCTTCCGCCCTGGCCCGGGCCTCGGGGGCCGTCCCGGTCGTCCTGGTGGTCACCGGGCCGTGCGTGGGCGGGCCCGCCCTGCTGCTGGGGCTGGCCGACCACGTGGTCATGACCACCGAGTCGTTCGCCTACCTCAACGGCCCCCAGACCGTGGCCGACTTCACCGGGATGGTGACCGACCACGAGGCCCTGGGCGGGGCCGACGTCCACCTCCGGCGCAGCGGCCTGGCCTCGATGGTCGTGGCCGACGAGGACGACGCCCGCTGGGCGGTGGCCGACCTGCTCTCCTACCTGCCCTCCAACTTCCTCGAGGACCCGCCCATGGGCCCCACCGACGACGTGGTCGACCGCCCCTGCCGGGCCGCGGCCGACGCCGTGCCGGCCAGCGCGTCGGCCTCCTACGACGTCCGTGAGGTGCTGGGCGACGTGCTCGACGCGGGCTCGTTCCTCGAGGTGCGCGAGGACTACGCGGCCAACGTGGTCATCGCCTACGGGCGCCTCGACGGCCGGGCCGTAGGCGTGGTCGCCAACCAGCCCTGCCACCTGGCCGGCACCCTCGACATCGACGCCTCCCGCAAGGCCGCCCGGTTCGTCCAGTCGTGCGACGCCTTCGGGCTACCGCTGATCACGTTCGTGGACTGCCCGGGTTACCAGCCCGGCAAGGACCACGAGTGGCGGGGGATGATCCGCCACGGCGCCCAGTTGGTCCACGCCTACGCCGAGGCCAACGTCCCCCGGCTGTGCGTGGTCATGCGCAAGGCCTACGGCGGCGCCTACATCGTGCTGGACTCCAAGGGCCTGGGCAACGACATCTGCCTGGCCTGGCCCACGGCCGAGATCGCCGTCATGGGGGCGGCCGGCGCCGTCCAGATCCTGCACGGCAAGCGGTTGGCGGCCGTCGAGGCCCCCGACGAGCGCGCCCGCCTCCAGGCCGAGCTGGCCGCCGAGTACGCGGCCCGGCTGTGCACCCCGGCGGTGGCCGCCGAGCGGGGTTACGTGGACGACGTCATCGACCCTCTCGACACCCGGCGGGCGCTGGCCGCCGCCCTGGCCACCCTGGCGACTAAGCGGGCGGCCCACCACCGCGCCGCCCGCCACTCGAACACACCCCTATGAGGAGCCACCGCCCGTGACCGCCCTGCTCGACGGAAAGCGCATCCTGGTCACCGGGGTGCTGGCGGAGTCCTCCATCGCCTTCTCGATCGCCCGTGAGGCCCAGGAGCACGGCGCCGACATCGTGCTGACCTCGTTCGGGAGGGCCATGTCGATAACCAAGCGGGCCGCCGGGCGCCTGCCCCGCCCGGCCGACGTGCTCGAGCTCGACCTGACCGAGCCATCGCACCTGGCCGCCCTGGCCGACGACCTGACCGGCCGCTGGGGGTCGCTCGACGGCGCCGTCCACGCCGTGGCCTTCGCCCCCGAGACGTGCCTGGGCGGCGACATCCTGCGGGCCGGGTGGGACGACGTGGCCCGCACCCTGCACGTGTCCGCCTACTCGCTCAAGGCCCTGGCCGAGGCCGTCCTGCCCCTCATGCAGCGAGCGGGCCGCGGGTCGATCGTGGGGCTCGACTTCGACGCCACCCAGGCGTGGCCCGGCTACGACTGGATGGGCGTGGCCAAGGCCGCCCTGGAGTCGACCTCTCGGTACCTGGCCCGCGACCTCGGCCCCCGGGGCGTACGGGTGAACCTGGTGTCGGCCGGCCCCCTGCGCACGGTGGCCGCCCGCAGCATCCCCGGGTTCTCCCTCTTCGAGGACACGTGGGAGGCCCGAGCCCCCCTGGGCTGGGACACCCGCGACGCCGCCCCGGTGGCCAAGGCGTGCGTGGCCCTGCTGTCGGACCTCTTCCCGGCCACCACCGGCGAGGTCGTCCACGTCGACGGTGGCTTCCACTCCCAGGCCGCCGCCCCCGCCGCCCCCGCCGCCCCGGCCACGGCCGATCCGGTCCCGGCTCCCGACTGACGGGCGAGGCGCCCCGACCGCGGGCGCCTGCCACCCCCGCGGCAGCGGGCCGAACGAGCAGCAGCCGTACCCGAGATCACGCAGACCTCCGGTCCAAGGGCCTCTGCGAACCGGCCCGGGCGCTGTCCCCGGTGCGCCATCCCCCGGCGGGCGCCTACGGTGACCGGATGGCTCTCGGACCCGGTGACAAGGCCCCCGACTTCACTTTGCTCGACCAGAAGGGCGAGCCCTTCACGCTGTCGGAGGCCAAGGTGCGCACGCTGATCTTCTTCTACCCGAAGGCGAGCACGCCCGGGTGCACGGCCCAGGCGTGCGGCCTGCGGGACGTGGCCGGGGACATCGCAGGCACGGCCGTCGTCGGCATCAGCCCCGACAAGCCGGCGGCCCAGGCCAAGTTCGACGCCAAGTACGGGCTCGGGTACCCGCTGCTGTCCGACCCCGACCACGCGGTGGCCGAGGCCTACGGCGTGTGGGGCGAGAAGAGCCTCTACGGGCGCAAGTACATGGGCATCATCCGGTCGGCCTTCCTGGTCGACGAGGCCGGCAACGTGGAGCACGCCTGGTACAAGGTGTCGCCCAAGGACACGTCGGCCAACCTGCTCAAGGCCCTGCGGTAGCGGCCGCCGGGGCCGGCAGCGGTACGGCCAGGCGGGCCACCCGTTGGACCTTGAGGCGGCGGCCGATCTCGTGGACGTCGAGCTCGACGACCAGCGGGCCCTCGGGGGGACCGTCGAGCTCGATGTCGACCTCGGCCACGCATGCCTCCCCGGGGGTGAGGCACAGCGACCGCCACCAGCCCCGCTCGGGGGTGGCGCTGTCCTTGCGGGTCACGAGCACCCGGCCCGGGCCACCGCCCACCAGGCGCCCCTCGACGCGGTGGACGACCCCGCCCGCCTTGCCCTGGTTGCGGATGGTCGCTTCGCCGTGGACGGACAGGCCCGGGCCGGTGGTCGACGGCGGCTGGCTGATCCCGGTGAGCTCAGAGGGTTCGACGGCCATGAGGCTGTCGCCTTGGGCCCTGACCAAAGCGGCCCAGCCCCCGGCCACCAGGGCGGCAGCCGCGGGCAGGCCCATGACCAGCAGGCGCTTCACCGCCGGCCCAGCCGCACGAGCACGAGCGGGGTCTGCTGGTCGTCGTTACCCGCGGGGTTGGGGCGCAGGGCCTCGGCCAGGGCGGCCCGGTCCAAGAACGCCGACGCCCCCAAGATCTCGACGTAACCCAGGTCGTTGGCGTCGACCACCGCGGCCCCGCAGCCCAGCTCGCCCGCCACCCGCCGGGCCACCCCCGCAGGGTCGTCGGGGCCGAGGATGATGTGCTGGGTGTAGGGGGGCATGGTGCCCGGGACGTCGTCCATCCACGCCACCTGGCGACCGGCCAGCCGGTAGAAGTCGCCCCGCCGCCCGATCAGGCGCCCGGGGGCGGCCACCACGAAGGCGAGCACGAACCGCCACTGCCCGACCTCGTTCATGGCCGTCTGGGCCGCGTAGGGGGTCGAGAGGCTGCTGTCGAAATCGAAGAAGCGGCACAGCACGCGTGCCGCCACCCCGGGCTTCACCTTGTCGATGTCGACGATGCGGCCCTGGGTGATGGCCAGGGGGCTCTCGGAGATGGCGAGGACGTCGGTGGCCTCGGGCTTGACCCCCGCGGTGTCGAGCGCCCGGCGGGCCACATCGACGATGTCGTCGCCCGGCACCAGGAGGTCGGTCTTGAGGGGGATGGTCTCCACTTCTCCCGAAGGTACCGCCTGGGCCCGGCGACCTCCATCCCGGTACCCTGCCGCGGTGACGTTCAGGGGGTGGCCGGCCGAGGCCCTGGAGTTCTTCGAGGGCCTCGAAGCCGACAACTCCCGGGCGTGGTGGGTGGCCCATCGCGACGTCTACGACCGGGCCGTCCGCGGCCCTATGGACGAGCTGCTGGCCGAGCTGGCGGCCGACTACGGGCCGGGCAAGGTGTTCCGGCCCAACCGCGACATGCGCTTCAGCGCCGACAAGTCGCCCTACAAGACCAACATCGGGGCCATGGTGGGCGAGGTGGCCTACGTCCAGGTCGACGTCCACGGGCTGGGCGCGGGCCGGGGCATGTACGTGATGGCCGCCGACCAGCTCGACCGCTACCGCCGGGCCGTGGACGACGGCACGACCGGCCCGGCCCTCGAAGCGGTGGTCGGAGAGCTGGCCCGGGCCGGGATCGAGGTGACCGGCCACGGTTCGCTCAAGACCGCCCCCCGGGGTTACCCCAAGGACCACCCCCGGGTCGCCCTGTTGCGCCACAAGGGCCTCATCGCCTGGAAGCAGTGGCCCCCGGCGGCCTGGTTGGGCACCAAGGCGGCCAAGGCCCGCATCGTGGGTTTCATCGAGGCCGCCGCCCCCCTCGACCGGTGGCTGGCCGAGCACGTCGGGCCCTCGACGCTCCCCCCCGACGAACGTCGCTGACCCGGCGCCTGACCTGGCCGGCCGCAGGTCGCCGTGCCCGGAGCGGGACTCGAACCCGCACGCCCTTTCGAGCAATGGATTTTGAGTCCATCGTGGCTGCCGATTACACCATCCGGGCGGTGCCGCCCAAGGCTACCGGCTAGCGGCGACGGGCCCGCACCTGCCAGAAGAAGCCGGTGACCCCCGACAACGCCGGCTTGCGCTCGAGGGCGGTGTCGGCCCGGTGGCCCCGCTCGACCATGTAGGACAGAAAGCGGTCCCCGGCGCCCGTCAGGCCGACCTTGCCGAGGGCCGCCGAGATCGTGCGGGCCGGGATGTTGCGCATGCCCGTGACCTCGTCGACCTCGAAGACGGCCCCGATCTCGGCGCTCAGCTCGTCGCGGGTGAACCGGTGGTAGAAGTAGTCACCGCCCAGCATGTGCTCGCCAGTTCGCGCCCCCTGGTTACCCTTCAGCTTCCACGCCCGGAACAGCAGGTTGTAGTTGAAGGCGGTGATGGACAGGGGCGAACCGGGGGCCAGCGCCCGGGCCAAGCTGTCGAGCAGCCGGCGCCGGTCGGGCGCCCGAAGCTGGGAGTAGACCTCGATGCACGTGGCCGCGGCCATGGACCCGGGGGCCAAGGGGATGGCCCGCAGGTCGGACTGGACGGCCAGCACCCTGGCCCCTTTGACCCGCTCCAGCATCCGCCGCAGGCACACGCCGCTGTAGTCGACGGCCACGACGGGCTGGCCCAGCGCGACCAGGGCCTCGGTGATGCGGCCCGTCCCGCAGCCGGCGTCGAGGATGGGGCCGGTGGGCCGGCCGACCCGGCTCACGGCCGCCGGCACCTCCACGGCGTTGGTGTAGCCCTCGAACATGGCGTCGTACCACGAGCTCTCCTCGTCGCGCATCTCCCGCTCGCGGTGGTCCTGGTCGCTCAGCTCCTGGGCGCTGAGGAAGGACACCACGCCGTCGCTCACCGGGAAGCGCCGGCCGCACTCGGGGCACACGAGGTCGTCCCCGTCGGCGGCCAGGGACCCGCCCCCCTCGGCCGGGCAGCGCAGCAGGTCGACCAGCTCCCGGTCGAGGCGGACGGCCTCCCCGCCCGTCCCGCCGCCCGTCCCGCTGCTCATAGGACGCTGGCCAGGACTTCCTTGAGGAGCTGGGCCGTCGTCTCGTTGGACGCCCCCGACCACTCGCCCCCGCCCGCCAGCCGGTGGCGGGACTCGTACTGGTCGAGGCCGATCGACCAGCACCGGTTGGCCTCGGCGATGTCGCGTGACAGGGACATGTAGGTCTGGGGCATGGGTATGAGCGAGTACTCGATGGAGGCCGAGTGGCGCGACGTCTGGCGGATCACGACGCTGAGCGTGCCCGCGAAGTCGGCCGGCACCTGGTTGTGCAAGGAGATGATCTCCAGTTCGTCGGGGGGGCGGGGGTAGTCGACCAGCAAGAGCTGGAACAAGGGCGCCTCGGCCAGCACGGCGATCATGTCGTCGACCAGCTCGGCTGCCCGCCTGGGGCTCTTGCGGGACAGGAAGGCGGCGAACGTCTGCTTGTTGAGGGCCACCTGGTAGCGCTTGCGGCCCCGCAGGGCCAGGTTGCGGAAGTGGGCCTGGTAGTCGGCGAACAGGGCACGGAAGGTGGTGTCGTCGGCCTCGTCGAGGCCCATGCCCGCCACCCAACGGTCGAGGTCCTCGTCGTCGACGAACAACAGGGGGGGCTCGTCGCCCACCAGGACCTCGAGCCCGGGGTACTCCCGCTCCAGTGCGAACAGGTAGGCGAAGGCCTCCTGGTTGGTCAGCCGGGCCACGCCCGGGACCCGCAGCAGCTCCTCGGCGGTGGCCGGCAGGGAGGCGATGAAGGCGGCCAGGCCTCCCGGGGCCGAGGCCGGCGGGCCGGCGGCCAGGGCGTGGTTGGCGAAGCACGACCGGGCCAGCTCGTCGGGGGAGAAGCACGCCAGCAGGTCGTCGAGGGGGGCGTTGAGGGCGCGGGCCACGGCCACGATGGCCAACCCCCGGGTCGACATCCGCGTCGGCAGCCGGTAAGGCCGGGAGCGGGCCTCCATCAGGGCGATCATGGCCACCGAGACCGGGCGCTGGGGATCGAGCTCGGCCGTGCGCACGCTCAGGCCCTCGCGGGTCAGGTGCTCGCGGGCCCGTAGCCGTCGCAGCCGGTCGGCGAAGGGCTCCGGTGACGCCATCGGCCCCGAAGGCTACCAGTGCAACCCTGGGCTGCCGCGGACCACCGGGGCGCCCGGGAACGAAAAAGCGGAGCCCCAAGCAAGTCTCCTCCGACCGACCCGAAAGCCGCTCATTGGTCGCCCGCTCGGGACTCCAGGCATCATGATACCCACGACGGCGAACAAGTCAAGGGAGCATTTCTTGGGTAGAACCTGTGGACGCAGCCTGGCCGGTCTGGCCGTGACAGCCCTTCTGGCGGCCGGGTGCGGGGGCGGCGACGGGGGAGCGTCGGCCGGGCCGACGACCCCGCCCGGCCCGGTCGACCAGACCATCGAGGTGAGCATGGTCGACATCGCCTTCAAGCCCGAGGCGCTCACCGTGGCGGCCGGGTCGACGGTCCGGTTCGTCTTCACCAACGACGGCCGCGTCCCCCACGAGGCCGCCTTCGGCGACGACGCAGTCCAGAAGGAGCTGGCCGCCCGCCGGGGGCGGCGGGTGGGCCCAGCGGTGGGGCCCAACCAGACGCGCGAGCACGTCTACACGTTCGGCGGCCCGGGGCGGCTGGTCATCGGCTGCCACGTCCCCGGGCACTGGTCGGCGGGGATGAAGATCGAGGTGACGGTGGCCTGACGGCGGGGCCGCCGGGTCAGACCCCCCAGGACGGGGCGTGCTCGAGCAGGAACCGGCTCACTCCCAGGCACCGTTCGAGCACCTCGCACAGTTGCTCCTCGCCCGCCAGGACCTGGGCCAGGCTTACCTGCTGGCGGGCCACGACCGTGAGCGTGCGCTCGGCCGCGTCGGTGACCGACGCGAACGAGTCGATGGCCGACACCTCCAGGGCCAGGTCGGGCCCGCCCACGCCCGCCAGGTCGGTGGCCAGCACGAGCAGGTCGGGGCCCTTGGGCAGGGGAGGCAGCGCCCAAGTGAAGATGAGCGGGAAGTGGTAGTCGTCGGCCGGCTCGTCCTCGTCGGGCAGCTCGGCCACCACGTCCTCGAAGGCCAGCAGCACGCGGGGCTCGACCTCCAGGGCGAGGTGGAGGTCGACCGGCCCGCCGCAGCCCTCCTCGGGGTGGAGGTCGACCTCCCACACCTGGCGTAGTGAGTAGGTCTCCACGAAGTGCCGTTCGTCATGGACGTGGAAGCCGTGGTCGACGGCGTGGTCCTTCAGTTCGGCGACGAACCCGGCGACATCGATGGCGGCCAGCGCCCAGACCTCCTCTGACGGTTCATGGACAGTTGCCCGAGCGTAGGCCAGGCCCGCGCCGCCGGCCGTCCCCACCGCTGTAGCGTCCAGGCCATGCTGGCCGACGGGACGCTGCTCGACGTGCTGGGCGAGGCGGCCGAGGCCGTGCGCCTGGCCATGGCCACCGTCGACGACTGGGGGCCGTCGGGCCGCCGTGAGGGCCAGTACAGCCTCGACCTGGTGGCCGACGAGGCGGCGGTGACGGTCTTGACTTCCGCCGGCCTGGGAGTGCTCAGCGAGGAGAGCGGCCTCCACCACCCCGACCGCCAGGTGTGGGTGGCCCTCGACCCGGTCGACGGTTCGTCCAACGCCTCGCGCCACCTGCCGTGGTTCGCCACCAGCCTGTGCGCCGTGGGCCCCGACGGTCCCCAGGCCGCGCTGGTCGTCAACCTGGCCACCGGCGACCGCTGGGAAGCGGTCAAGGGCGGGGGGGCGACCTTCAACGGTTCGCCGACCGGCCCGACGGCGGCCGAGTCGCTGTCGGAGGCCATCGTGGGGGTGACGTCGTGCCCGCCCGTCCCCGGGCCCTGGCGCCAAGTGCGGGCGATGGGGGCGGCCGCCCTCGACATCTGCTCGGTGGCGTCGGGCTCGTTGGACGCTTATGTCGACTTCAGCCGCGACGCCCACAGCCCGTGGGACTACCTGGGAGGGCTGCTCGTGTGCCAGGAAGCGGGGGCGGTGGTGGCCGAACCGTGGGGCCGCCAACTGGTGACCCGCGACGAGGGCGTGCGCCGGTCGGTCGTGGCCGCCGCCACCGCACCCCTGCTCGACGAAGCCCTTGCCCTGCGCCTGTCGGCGGGCTGAGTGGGGGGCGAGGAGGGTAACGCCCTGCAGCGCCTCGGGTTCCGCACCTGGCGGGTCCTGCCCCAGCCTGTGCGCCAGTTCGTCGTCCGCCGGGCCACGCCGTCCTACTCGGTGGGCGCCATCGTGGTCATCGAACGCTCCGACGGCTCTCTGTTGCTCATCCGCAACAGCTACCGCCAGGGTTGGGGGTTCCCGGGCGGGTTCCTGAAGCGGGGCGAGGCCCCGGCCGATGCCGCCCGCCGGGAGACGGGCGAGGAGGTCGGGGTCGAGGTCGTGGTCGGCGACAACCCCAAGGTGGTCGTCGACGCCCATGCCCGGCGGGTGGACGTGATCTTCGGGGCCCGTCCGGTCGACGAGGCGGCGGCCGCCTGGCCCCGCCCGCAGTCGCCCGAGATCGTGGAGGTGAGCTGGTTCCCGCCCGACGGCCTGCCCGCCCTCCAGGACGAGGCCGCCTCCGCCCTCATCCAGATCGGCCGGGCCAACCGCCCACCCGCCCCCCGGCGACCGGCTCAGCCCGGGAGCTGACCGGCGGCCACCGGCGTCGAGGGGTGGCGCAGCTTGGACAGGGCTTTGGCCTCGATCTGGCGGGCCCGCTCGCGGGTCACCCGGAACTCCCGCCCCACCTCGTCGAGGGTGCGGGGCCGGTCCCCGTCCAGGCCGAAGCGCATCTCCAGCACGCGCTGCTCCCGGTCCGAGAGCGACGTGAGCACGGCGCGCAGTTCCTGGAGCTCGATGGAGGCCACGGCCGCTTCGGCCGGGCCCTGGACCGTAGGGTCGGCCAGGAAGTCGACGAGCTCGGCGTCCTCGTCGCCCACCTCGGCGAAGAGCGAGACGGGATCGGGGGCCAGGCGTTGGGCCTCAACGACCTTGTTGGGCGTGAGGTTGGTGGCCGCCGCGATCTCCCCCAGGGTCGGCTCGCGCCCCAGTACCCGTGCCAGGTGGACGGTGGAACGGTTGACCTGGCCGACGGTCTCGATCATGTGGACCGGCACCCTGATGGTGCGGCCCTTGTCGGCGATGGCCCGGGTCACGGACTGGCGGACCCACCAGGTGGCGTAGGTCGAGAACTTGAAGCCCTTGCGGTGGTCGAACTTGTCCACCGCCCGCATCAGGCCCAGGTTGCCCTCCTGGACGAGGTCGAGCAGCGGTAGCCCGGCGGCCTGGTACCGCTTGGCGATCGACACGACCAGGCGCAGGTTGGCCTGGATGAACCGCTGGCGGGCCCGTCGGCCGGCCTCGGCCGCCTCTGGGTCCCCGGCCTGGGGCCGCCCCGCCTCCAACCGGGCCTCGGCCACCCGCCCGTCGGCGATGGCCCCGCCCAGTTCGACCTCCTCGGCCGCCGTGAGCAGCCCATGGCCCCCGATCTCGACCAGGTACCGGCGCAGCAGGTCGTCGACCATGCCCCCACGACTACGGTCGCTCACGCCGTCCGACAGTAACGGCGCGGGCCGCGCCGAACGGGGATGGTCCCGTGCTCGGCTCGGTAGCCTCGTGACCTACGGGGCGCTTAGCTCAGCTGGTAGAGCACCTCCCTTACAAGGAGGCGGTCGGGGGTTCGAGCCCCTCAGCGCCCACCAACCCCGGCCGCCCCGGAAAACTGGTCTGTGGCCGGATCTTGACTTGGTCCAGTAGTGCGCTAGGGTCGGAGCGGATGGACCACGACTCACCGGCCGGCCACGAAGCTCTGCTCCGCACTCACGGCCTGCACGTGACGGCCCAGCGGCTGGCCGTGCTGCAGGCCGTCACCGACGGGCCCCACAGCACGGCCGACGACATCTGCCACTCCGTGCGGGCGGGCATCGGTGCCATCAGCCGCCAGGCCGTGTACGACGCCCTGGGTGCCCTCACCGACAGAGGGCTGCTCCGGCGCATCCAGCCCGCGGGGTCCCCGGCCCGCTACGAGGACCGGGTGGGGGACAACCACCACCACCTGATCTGCCGGTCCTGCGGCCGCATGGTCGACGTCGACTGCGCCGTCGGCTATACCCCTTGCCTGACGGCCGCCGACGGCGCGGGCTACGAGATCGACGAAGCCGAGGTGATCTATTGGGGCCGGTGCCCCGGTTGTGCCTCTTCAACCCCTGGAACCCCAGCAACCACCGTTAGAGCTCACAGAGAGGAGACTGACCGACGTGTCTGACCGCGGCAGCGAAAGCGAGAACCCGGTAATCCCGTCCCCTGAGCCGGCCCCCGGCCGGCCCCGGACCAACAAGGACTGGTGGCCCAACCAGCTCGACCTCAACGTCCTGCACCAGCACTCGCCCCGCGCCAACCCCATGGGTGAGGACTTCGACTACGCCGAGGAGCTCAAGAGCCTCGACCTCGACGCCCTCAAGCGCGACATCGTCGAGGTGCTGACGACCTCGCAGGAGTGGTGGCCGGCCGACTACGGCCACTACGGCGGGCTGTTCGTGCGTATGACCTGGCACGCGGCGGGCACCTACCGCATCGCCGACGGCCGGGGCGGCGGGGGCGACGGCTCGCAGCGCTTCGCCCCCCTCAACAGCTGGCCCGACAACGCCAACCTCGACAAGGCCCGGCGCCTGCTCTGGCCCGTCAAGCAGAAGTACGGGGCCAAGATCTCCTGGGCCGACCTGATCGTCTACGCGGGCAACGTCGCCCTGGAGTCGATGGGCTTCAAGACGTTCGGGTTCGGCTTCGGGCGCGAGGACATCTGGGAGCCCGAGGAGATCTTCTGGGGCCCGGAGGACACGTGGCTGGGCGACGAGCGCTACGTCGGCGAGCGGGAGCTCACCGGGCCTTTCGGGGCCGTGCAAATGGGGCTCATCTACGTGAACCCCGAGGGGCCCAATGGCAACCCCGACCCCCTGGCCGCCGCCCGTGACATCCGGGAGACGTTCGCCCGCATGGCCATGAACGACGAGGAGACGGTGGCCCTGATCGCCGGCGGCCACACGTTCGGCAAGTGCCACGGGGCCGTCGGCGCGGAGTACGTCGGCCCCGAGCCCGAGGCCTGCCCGGTCGAGCACCAGGGCCTGGGCTGGCTGAACACCTACGGCACCGGCAAGGGCGCCGACACGCTCACCAGCGGCCTGGAGGGAGCCTGGACCAACGACCCCGTGAAGTGGGACAACGGCTACTTCGACAACCTGTTCAACTACGAGTGGGAGCTGACGACCAGCCCAGCGGGGGCCAAGCAGTGGACGCCCACCAACCCCGAGGCCCAGGGCACCGTGCCCGACGCCCACGACCCGTCGAAGCGCCACGCCCCCATGATGCTGACCACCGACCTGGCCCTGAAGCTCGACCCCGTCTACGGGCCCATCTCCAAGCGCTTCCACGAGAACCCCGACGAGTTCGCCCTGGCCTTCGCCAAGGCCTGGTACAAGCTTCTCCACCGTGACATGGGCCCGGTCTCGCGCTATCTCGGCCCGTGGGTCCCCGAGCCCCAGCTGTGGCAGGACCCGGTGCCGGCCGTCGACCACGAGCTGGTCGGGCCCGACGACGTCGCTGCCCTCAAGGCCCGGGTACTGGCCACCGGGCTGTCGGTCTCCCAGCTCGTCACCACCGCCTGGGCGGCGGCCGCCAGCTTCCGGGGCACCGACATGCGGGGCGGGGCCAACGGCGGCCGCCTCCGCCTGGCCCCCCAGAAGGACTGGGACGTGAACCAGCCGGCCGAGCTGGCCACCGTTCTCCAGGCCCTCGCGTCGGTGCAGCAGGAGTTCAACAGTTCCCAGTCGGGGGCCAAGCGGGTCTCGCTGGCCGACCTGATCGTGCTGGGCGGGTGCGCGGCCGTGGAGCAGGCGGCCCGGGCCGCGGGCCACGACGTCTCGGTCCCGTTCACCCCGGGGCGCACCGACGCCTCCCAGGACCAGACCGACGTGGAGTCCTTCGCCGTCCTGGAGCCCACGGCCGACGGCTTCCGCAACTACCTGCGAGCGGGCGAGAAGCTGCCGGCCGAGCAGCTCCTGGTCGACCGGGCCAACATGCTGACGCTCACCGCTCCGGAGATGACCGTCCTGGTGGGCGGCATGCGGGCATTGGGGGCGAACCACGGCCAGGCCGGCCACGGCGTGTTCACCGACCGCCCGGGCACGCTCACCAACGACTTCTTCGCCAACCTGCTCGACATGGGCACGGAGTGGAAGCCGTCGGTCTCGTCCGAGAACGTCTACGAGGGCCGCGACCGGGCGACCGGCCAGGTCCGCTGGACGGCCACGGCCGTCGACTTGGTCTTCGGGTCCAACTCCCAGCTCCGGGCGCTGGCCGAGGTCTACGGGTGCGACGACGCCAAGGGCAAGTTCGTGGCGGACTTCGTGGCCGCCTGGGACAAGGTCATGAACCTCGACCGCTTCGACGTCCGCTAAGCGAGAACCCCGCGAAACCTGCGCGGGAATCGTGGGCGTTTCGCCCACGATTCCCGCGCGGGTTTCGTCATTGGTGGGCCGGGGACAGGAGGCGGTAGGCCAGCGCGACCAGTGCGAGGGCGACGACGGGCACGCCCAAGGGCATGGCCGGGGCGGTGAACCCGTGGCGGGCGAGCACGGCCATGCCCCCGGCCGCCAGCCCGGTGGCCACGAGGGCACGAGTGGTGGTGACGGCCGCCGCCGCCCGGGCGCCCCGGGGGGCCGGGGCCTCGGTGCGTGCGAAGACGGCGACCAGCGGCACCAGGGCGGCGACTGACAGGGCGACCCACACCGGCCGCCACGCCCACCAAGCCGCCGTCCCAGTGGGCGTCTCGGGCAGCAGGCCGGTGGGCAGGGTCAGGGCCGAGACGGCCAGCAACGCCGTCATGTGCCAGAGGTAGACGGTCATGGCCAGACCGTTGGCGGCCACCACGGCCGTCCACGCCCGGGGCCGGGCCAGCCAGCGGTCGGCCACCGGCCGCAGGGCCAAAGCGGTGGCGAACTGCCACACGGCCACGGCCACGAGGGCGAACGACGGCGGGAACGTGTTCGACCAGCCCTCGTCGGTGCCCCCGACCATGGACACGGCGTAGCCAAGACCGCCGCACAGGGCCCCGAGGCCCACCAGCGCGCCGACGGCCATCGCCAGCAGCCGTCCCTTCGACCAGGTGGACACCAGCCCCAACCGCCAGATCACACCCAGCTGGTGGGCGAACAGCCACACGGCGGCCAGGTTGGCCCACACGACCAGGGGCAGCCCCAGAGCCCGGTGCCCGGCGTCGGCGGCCGCCACCGTGGCAGCCAGGGCCACCGCGGCCCACCCTCCCCAGCACCGGTGAACGGCCACGGCGGCCGGGGCCAAGGCCACGACCACCACGTAGACGGCCAGGAACCACAGGGGCTGGGCGATCGAACCGGCCCGCACGGCCCCGGGGTCGACCCCGGTGGCCCGGAGGGCCAAGACCAGGGCCGACCACACGGCTGCGAACACCAGGGCGGGGCGGACGAGGCGGCCCAGGCGGGTCCCTAGCCAGGTCCCGTAGCCCAGGCCGTCACGGCCGGCGGCGGCCCACGAGGCGGCGTTCGCATAGCCGCCGACCACGAAGAACAGGGGCATCACCTGCAAAGCCCAGGTGAGCCATCGGGCGTCGGGGACGGTCTCGAGCACGTTCGACGCCCGTAGCCGGCCCCCCTCGAACACCACCACGGCCATGAGCCAGTGCCCGAGGACGACCACCACCATCGAAGCCACCCGCAGGAAGTCGACGTAGCGGTCGCGGCCCGCGGGCGTGGCCGCGGCCATGGCGGCCGGCGAGGGCCGGCCCGCCGGCGCGCGACGGGGCACGGGAGGGGGCGAGGGGCGGGGCGAGGGGCGGGGCGAAGGGCGTGCGGTGTGCATGCGCCCAGCATCGGGCCGCGGCCTCCCCGGCCGGAAGGCGGGCTCGCCCCCAATTCCCGGGCCCGCCCCCTAGGGGGAAATGAGGGTTGGCCCGCCTAGGCGGGCGCGCCCCCCGCGGCTCACGCTGGTCCTATGACCACTGCGACCAACCTCGTCTCCGTCCTGGCCGGTCCGGCCGCTGCCCACCCTCATCGTCCCGCCTTGGTCGTGGGCGACCGTTCGTTCGACTACGGCACCGTCGACACCATGGCCCGCATGTTCGCGGGTGCCCTGGCCGGCCTGGGCGCCCGCCCGGGCGAGCCCGTGGCCCTGCTGCTGCCCAACGTCCCTCATTTCACGGTCGCTTACTTCGGCGCCCTCTACGGCGGCCACCCGGTGGTGCCCATCAACCCGCTCCTAACGGCCGACGAGCTGGCCTACCACCTGGAGCTGTCGGGGGCCACCGTGGTGGTTGCCTGGGAGACGTTCACGGCTGTGGCCGCCGAAGCCGCGGCCCGGGCGCCCCGTGCCCGCTCCCTCGTAATCGCCCGGGCCGACTTGGCCGACCTGTCCGCTCCCGAGGGCTGGCACAACCTGGTGGCGGTGGTGGGGGCGGCCACCCCCGTGGACGGGCCTTTCCCCAGCCGGCCCGACGACACCGCAGTGCTGCTGTTCACGTCGGGCACCACGGGCCGGCCCAAGGCGGCCGAGCTGACCCACGCCAACCTGCTGTACAACGCCCGGGCGGCGGCCGGGCTGGTGTCGCTCGGCTCCGGGACCGTCGCCCTGGTGGCCCTGCCCCTGTTCCACGCCTTCGGCATGACCGTCATGCACAACGCCGTGCTGGCCGTGGGTGGCTCACTGGTACTGCTACCCCGCTTCGACGCGGCCGCCGCCCTCGGGCTCATCGAGGCGCACGGGGTGACCTTCTTCGGCGGGGTGCCGACCATGTACGCCGCCCTGTTGGCGGCCGCCGGCCCTGATACCCGCCTCCCCTCCCTGCGGTGGTGCGTGTCGGGCGGGGCGGCCATGCCCGCGGCCGTCATGGAGGCCTTCGAGCGACGCTTCGCGGTGGCCGTGATCGAGGGCTACGGGTTGTCAGAGACATCGCCCGTCGTGAGCTTCACCGTGCCCGGCCGTCCCCGCGCCCCGGGTTCGGTCGGCTACCCCCTGCCCGGCACCGAGGTCCGCCTGGTGGGCGACGACGGGGCCGAGGTGGGCGAGCCCGGAGTGCCCGGCGAGGTCCTTGTGAGCGGCCCCGGCGTGATGAGGGGCTACCTGGGCGACCCGGCGGCCACCGCCGAGTCGTGCCCGGACGGCTGGCTGCGCACGGGTGACATCGGCACCTGGGACGGCGACGGCGCCCTGCACCTGGTCGATCGCAAGAAGGACATTGTCATCCGGGGCGGGTTCAACGTTTACCCGGCCGAGGTCGAACGGGTGCTGCACGAGCACCCAGCCGTGGCCCAGGCCGCCGTGGTGGGCGTGCCCGACGAGCGCTTGGGCGAGGACGTGCGGGCTGTGGTCGTGCTGCGCCCCGGGGCGGCGGTCACCGGCCCCGAACTGGCCGGCTTCTGCAGGGCCCGGCTCGCCTCCTACAAGCGGCCCCGGACGGTGGAGGTGTGGGACAGCCTCCCCCTGGGCCCCACCGGCAAGGTGCTCAAGACCGAGGTCCGCCGCCGCCGCCAGGAGCAGGGGGCGGCATGACCTGGGCGGTGGCCGGCGCCGGAGCAGCCTGGCGGGCCGCGACCCGCCTGTTGTCGCCGGTGGCTGGCTCGGCCGTACGGCGGCCGGTGACGGTCGTGGCCGGCGGGCCCGCCGCCTTCGCGTTGGTGGCTGCCGGCCGGGCCCTGTTCACCCTCGGGCCGGGCAACCAGCCAGCCGGGGCGTGGGTGGCCATCCTGGGCGGGCGCCCTGGCGGCCGCCGGCACCTAGGGTGTCCGTGACTGGGCCCTGGGCCGGCAGCGACGCTCGCCGCCTGCATGAGGGCGCCGTGGCCCTATCCTCTGTACCTGTGGAACGGTCGGTCCTCCAGGGCCTGGCGTTGTTCCGGTGGGGCGCCTGGCTGTGGGTGGCGGGCGTGCTGGCGGTGGCCGACCGCGAACTGGTCCGGCCCAAGTTGGCCGTCGTCCTGGTGGCGCTCGCCCTGGGCGTGACCGTGTACGACTCGGTCCTGCTGCGCCGGGACCACACCGCCCTGCTGCGGCCCGCCCCCGTGCTGGCCGAACTGGCCGTGGGCGCCGCCCTCGTGCTGTGCGACGGGCTGGTGTTCGCCGAGGGCCACGCCTTCGCCACCGCCCAGTCCCTGGGCTCGATGTGGCCCCTGGCCGGGATCCTGGCCGCCGGTGTGGCCCTGGGCCCCGTGGTGGCGGCGGCCGCGGGCGTGGTCGTGGGCCTGGCTCGCTTCGGGTCGGTGGTGGCCAACGGGGCCTCGGTCGAGACCACCGGCCAGGTCCTCTCGCTGGCCAGCACGGTGGTCTTCTACGCCCTGGGGGGTGCAGCCGCCGGTTACCTGATGGGCCTGCTGCGGCGGGCCGAGCGCGAGATCTCGGCCGCCCGCGCCCGTGAGGAGGTGGCCCGTACGCTCCACGACGGTGTCCTGCAGACGCTGGCCCTGGTCGAACGGCGGGCCACCGACCCGGGCCTGGCCCGCCTGGCTCGCCAGACCGAGCGCGACCTGAGGGGTTTCCTGGCCGGCGCGGCGCTGCCCAACGGGGGACGTCCCGACCTGGCCGGGGCCCTGCGCCTGGCGGCCGCCCGCTTCGAGGACACCTTCGGGGCCAGGGCGGATGTGGTCGTGGCCGGGGACCTCCCGGTCCTGGGCCGCGCCCCGTGCGAGGCCCTGACCGGGGCCGTGACCGAGGCTCTCACCAACGCCGGCAAGCACGGGGCGGCCAAGAAGGTGACCGTCTACGTCGAACCGGCCGAGGGAGGCGGGGTGTTCTGCTCGGTGAAGGACGACGGCTCCGGCTTCGACCCCGCGCAGGCCCCCGAGCGTATGGGCCTGGCCCGTTCCGTCCGGGGCCGCCTGGCCGACGTGGGCGGGCGGGCCGACGTGCGCAGCCGTCCGGGGGACGGGACCGAGGTGTGCTTGTGGGCGCCGTGAGGGTCGTCCTGGCCGACGACCACCCCATCTGGCGGGACGGGGTGCGGGCCGACCTGGCCGACGGGTTCACGGTGGTGGCCGAGGCGTCCAGCGCCGACGAGGCCATCGTGGCCATCCATGAGCAACGGCCCGACCTGGTGGTGTGCGACCTGCAGATGCCCGGGGGAGGGGGCCTCAAGGTGGCCCGCGCATGCGGCCACGAGACCCGCATCGTCGTTCTCACCGTCAGCGAGCAGGAGAGCGACCTGCTCGACGCCGTGGCCGCGGGAGCCGTCGGTTACCTCCTCAAGTCGACCACAGCCGCCGACCTGCGGGCCGCCTTGAAGCGGGCTGCAGGCGGCGAGCCCGTTTTCTCACCGGCGCTGGCCGCCCTCGTGCTGGGTGAGTTCCGGCGCCTGGCCAAGGCTGCCTCGGGGGCCCAACCCCTCTCTGAGCGTGAGCGGGAGGTGCTCCAGCTCGTGGCCCGGGGCCACACCTACCGCTCTATCGGCGAGGACCTGTTCATCTCGGAACGCACCGTCGAGAACCACGTCCGCAACATCTTGCGCAAGCTCCACCTCAGCCGCCGGCAGGAACTTGTCCGCTACGCCCTGGAGCACGGCATCGAGTAACGGCCCGCCCGGCGCGGCTGCTCGCGCCGGCTCGGTGTGGCCCGGGCCGGCCCTGGGGACCGACCGGGTCTCAGGCCACGGCTTCGGGGACCTCGCCGACGGTGATCGCCGCGTGGGCCTCCTCCACTGTGGCCCCGATGGGGACCACCCGGTCGAAGCCGGTTACCGAGAGAAGGCGCTGCACGCTGCCCCGGCGGACGCACAGGGCGGCTCGCCCACCCGCCGTGCGGATCTCGCGCACCCCGCAGATCAAGGCCCCGAGGCCGGCGGAGTCCATGAACGGCACGGTGCGCAGGTCGATGACGACGGCCCCGTGGACGGCGGCACGGCGCAGGTTCTCCCGCAGCTCGGCCGCGTTCGACGAGTCGATGTCCCCCGTCACCTGCAGGGTCGTCCCGTCGCCCGCCGGCAGGTCGTCGAACTTGATCATCGCCATGGGCACGCTCCCTGTTCGATCGGTCTGGCCCCGCTCCTATCGGCCCAGCACCGTGCGTGCTGGGTCAACTGGCGGCCACCAGGGTGCCGGCCGCGACCGCGGGCACGGTCTCGTGGATGGGGGCGACGCGGTCGAAGCCCACGGTCGTGAGCAGGCGGGCGATGTTGCCCCGCACGCCGCACACCGAGACCTCACCACCGTTCTCCCGGGCCCGGCGGACCCCCACGATGATCACCGACAGCGCCGTCGAGTCCATGAACCTCACGTGGGACAGGTCGAGGTAGACGTCTCGGAAAGCGGCACACTCAGCCATCGCCTCCCGGAGCTGCTCGGCCCCCTCGGCGTCGAGGGCGCCCGCGAGCCGGCACACGGCCAGGTCGGCCCCGTTGGACTCGATGACGGCCGACATGGTGGCCTGCGGCCCCCGGGCGGCACTGGTCGGGATCACGCCCACGATGATGACCGCTCGACCTGAAGATCCGACTTCTGCCACCTTGCGGTTCAGTAACAGTCCGTGAACGCCCCCCGTTCAGGCCGGGCCCACCAAGGGGAAGTCGGTGCGGCGCAGGGCGCCGCTCCGGAGTGTGCCGTCGCCCCCGGGCACCTCGACGGCCCGGCCCGCGAGCGTGAAGCGGGCGGCGCCCACCCCCTCGACGCCGGTGACCGTGTAGACGATCTGGGCGATGGCCAGGACCTCCTCGGGGCCGCCGGCTGCCTCGGTGAACCACCGGGACAGGTCGAGGGTGACCGTGTCGCCCACCGTGGCCGCCAGCGCCACTGCGGCCGTGGGGGGTACGGCGGTGCGCAGGCCCCGCCTGGCCTCGGCCTCGGTGGGGCCGCTGAGCAGGGCTCTTATCGACGTGGCCACCCCCGGCGGGCCCGCGACATCCCGCTCGGCGGCCACCAGGCGCTCGTCGCCCACCAGGTAGACCGTGGTGGCGGTGGCCCCGGGGCCGGCGGTGGTCGGGGCCCGCCCGTCGTCGGGCTCGAGCAGCCCGAACGGCACTCGGTCGGCGCTGATCGTGCGAGGTGAGCTGTCCGAAGGTACGCCGCAGCCGGACAGGGCGAGGGCCACCACGGCCAGGACGACCGCGGCGGTGAGAGCCGGGCGGCGCGTGCCGTGGTGTCTCATTTAACGACCGGCAGTTCTATGACGAACCGCGCCCCGCCACCGGGGCGGTCCTCGGCCCGGGACCGCCCGCCGTGGAGGCGGACGTGCTCGCGGACCAGGGCCAGGCCCAGCCCCGTCCCGTCGCCGTCGCCCCGGTTGCCGGCGGCGTCGCCCCGGGCGAAACGTTCGAAGACCCTCTCCCGGTCCTCGGGGGGCACGCCGGGACCGGCGTCCTCCACGGCGAACCTGGCCCACGGGCCGTCGCGTTCGATGCTGACCCGGGTCACGCCCCCGCCGTGCCGGACGGCGTTCTCCACCAGGTTGGCCACCACCCGCTCCAGGCGCCGCTTGTCGGCCTTGACCACGGTGCCGGCCGCCTCGGCGTCGATCTCCACGGGCACGAGCCCGTTGCGGCCCTGGCGGACGGCCCTCAGTACGAACTCGCCCAAGACGACCTCGTCGGTGGCCAGCTCTCCCACGCCCGAGTCGATGCGGGCCATCTCCAGCAGGTCCTCGACCAGCCGCTCGAACCGGCCGACCTCGGCGTTGAGCAGGTCGAGGCCCCGCCGGGCCCGCTCGGGCATCTCCTCGCGCCGGGAGCTCACCACCTGGAGGGCAGCCGCCAGCGTGGTCAGTGGGGACCGCAGCTCGTGGCTCACGTCTGACGCGAAGCGGGCATCGCGTTCGATCCTGGCCTGGAGGGCGTCGGTCATACGGTTGAAGGAAACGGCCATCGACGACAGGTCGGGGTCGCCGCTCTCGTCGAGGCGCACGTCGAAGCGGCCCCCGGCCACGGCCGCGGCGGCCGCCGAGACGTCGGCCATGGGGGAGAGGGCACGGCGGCTGGCCCACCGGCCCATGGTCGCCCCGGCCACCGTGGTGGCCGCAGCCGCAGCCGCCAGGGAGTTGCCCAGCACCCGCAGCGTGCGCTCCAGCTCGGCGAACGGGAAGACCTCGTAGTAGGCCGCCTCAACGGCCGGGAGGGGCACGCCCACAACGAGCTGGGTCGTGCCGCCGAGCACGAAGCGCTGGCGGGCGGCCTCCCCCGACGAGACCGTCTCCCGTAGGGCGGCGGGCAGGCTGTCACGCCCCACGGCTACCGACGAGCCGAACCACTCCTGGCGGTGCGAGACGACGGGGAACGAGCCCGACGGTCGCTGGAGCGACACCAGGAGCCGGGGGATGTCGGGGTCGGGCGAGCGCAGGACGCTGTTGACCAGGCGGGCGTTGGCGTAGGTCTGGCGCATCACAGACGTCTCGCGCTGGCGCAGCAGGTAGGACCTGGCCAGTTGGTAGGTGAGCACTGCCAGCCCGGCCGACAGCAGGAGGGCACCGAGGGCGAACGCCACGGTGACCCGGGTCCGCAGCCCGGGGCGGCCCCGGCGGGCAGGACCGCTCTTGCCGGCCAGTCCTGACCTCTCCTGGCTCACTGCTCCAGCTTGTAACCCAGCCCGCGGACGGTGACGATGTGCCGGGGGTTGGCCGGGTCCTTCTCGATCTTGGTGCGCAGACGGCGGATGTGGACGTCGACCAGCCGGCTGTCGCCGAAGTAGTCGTACCCCCAGACCCGCTCCAGGAGGCTCTCGCGGGTCGAGATGCGCCCGGCCGCCTCGGCCAGCTCGCACAGGAGCCGGAACTCGGTCTTGGTCAGGGGAACGGGCTCACCGTCGACGCGTACGACACCGGCGTCGGGCATCACCTCGAGGTCGCCGAATATCAGGCGCTGGACGTCGAGCCCTGTTCCTCCAGTACGGCTGGTCCGCCGTAGGACGGCCCTGACCCGAGCCGAGAGCTCCTTGGGGACGGCCGGCTTGACCACGTAGTCGTCGGCCCCCGCCTCCAAGCCGGCCACCACGTCGTGGCTGTCCGAGCGGGCGGTGAGGATCAGGATCGGTACGTCGTGGTGGGCCCGCAGGCGCCGGCAGAGGTCGAAGCCGTCCATGCCCGGGAGCATCAGGTCGACGATCACCACGTCGGCCGGCTTGCGGTCGAAGACCTCGAGAGCCTCCTCGGCGCTGGCCACCTGGTCGACCTCATTGCCCTCGTCCTCGAGAACGAGGCTCAACGAGGTCCGGATCCGCGGGTCGTCTTCGACGAGAAGGATGTGCGCCCCCACGGGCCCCATGATGGCTCAACCAGCGCGGGAGTAAGCGGCGAGCAGCGCCTCCTGGCCCGTGTCGGAGCTGGCCCGGTAGGCGATCCGGCGGCCCGCGCCGGGAGGGTAGCGGCCCTGGAGGTCGGCTAGTGCATCCAAGCCGTCGTCGGTGTGACCGGTGATGTGGCCGAGGTCGATGTGCACCCGGTCCCAGCCGTTCTCGAGGGCGCCGGCGGCCGCACCGGCCATGGCTGCCACGGTCGCCGCGTCGAGGGTGCCGTGGGCCTCGATGGTGATCGTGTCGGCGGCCGACGTGAGCCGTAGCTCTCCCTCGCTCCCTCCCAGCAGGATGCGACCCTCCACCCAGGCAGTATCGCCGCCCCGTACTGCGGTTCGGTTACGGCGGCGTACCGGTTTCGGGGCGCGAGGCCGCGGGCGCGTCCTTGCCGGCGTCCTGGGGCCGCTCGGAGCCCGGCGTGCTGCCGGGATCCTGGGCAGAGCCTTTGCCGGGCCCGGGCCCGGGCCCGGGCCCCTGCCCGTTGCCCGGTCCGTTTGGTTCGTGGCCGTTGCCGTCGCGGTGCCAGACCACCCGCTGGGGGACGGGGATCTCGATGCCCTCTCGGTCGAAGGCCTGCTTGATCCGGGCCCGCAGCTCGCGCCCGATCTTCCACTGCGACAGGGGCCTGGTCTTGGTGACGAGACGGATGGCGATCCCGTCGGCCTCGAAGCGCTCCACTCCCCAGACCTCGGGCTCCTCGAGGATCTCGCCCACCCACTTGGGGTCGCGCCAGGTCTCGACGGCCACCTGCTTGATCACCGCCGTGGCCCGGTCGATGTCGGTCCCGTAGGCGACCCCGATGTCGAGGAGCGAGCGGGACCATTGCTGGGACATGTTGGCGATGCGCTCGATGCTGCCGTTGGGGATGTGCCACACGTTTCCTTCGACGTCTCGGAGCCGCGTCGTGCGCAGGCTCACACCCTCCACCACCCCGGTGGCCGGCCCGGCGTTGATCACGTCGCCCACGCCGTACTGGTCCTCGATCAGCATGAACACGCCCGACAGGAAGTCCCGCACGAGGTTCTGGGCACCGAAGCCCAAGGCGATGCCCACGATGCCGGCACCGGTCAGCAGGGGGCCGATGGCCAGGCCCAGCTCGCCGAAGACCATGAACGTGGCGATCGTCCAGATCGCTACGGTCGTGACGCTGATCATCAGCGACCCGATCGTCTCGGCCCGTTGGGCGGCCCGGGGCGAGCTGCCCGGTGACGTGCGCAGCAGGGTGCCCGGCGAACGCTCGCCTCCGATGATGTCAGCCTGGGCGTTGCGGACGCCCCGCACCGACCGCCGCACCGCTCGCCTGACCAGCCGGGTGCCGATGAAGGCCATCACCACTATCAGCCCGATGCGGGCGGGCATGACGATGACTGCGTTGCTGGCCTGGGCGAGGGCCTCGTTGCCGGTTATCGAGTAGATGCTGCTGCAGACCGCCCCCGCTTCCTCCGGCGGCCCGCAGGGGGCGACGGTGGTGGTCGTGGTGGCCTGGGCCAGCACAGCGATGAACGCACCTGGAGAGAACACGGCACCTCCTCGGCACAAGCTTCGTGGGTGCGGCCCGGCGGTCGACGGACCTCCACGGACCTTGCCGAACCACGGGCTCCCCAAACCCTACCCGCCCCTGCCGCAGGCCCCGACCGCGCCGCTGTCGGGGCCTGTAGCTTCGTGACCTCCGGCCCTTGGCGGCGAGCCCTCGGGGGCGGAGGATGGCGAGGATGAGGTCCGTGGCCCGGCCGAGAGGTGAGCGCGATGTCTGAGGGGGTTGCGGTCGTCGTGATCATGGCGGCCGCGTGGCTGGTCATCGGGCTGGCGTTGGCCGTGGTCATGGGCCGGCGGGGCCACAGCGGGTTCGGGTGGCTGGTCCTCGGTACGGTCCTGGGCCCCCTGAGCCTCGTACTGGCGGTGGACGCCACCCGCCGGGGCGAGTCGTCCTACGGGGCGGAGCAGGAGGCACCGGGTACCCGGGTGGGCCCGGTCGACGTCCTGGTGGGCTACGACGGCTCGCCCGAGTCGGCGGCCGCCCTCGCCACCGCCGCCCACCTCTTCGCCGACCGGACGGGACGCTTCACGGTGGCCACGGTGGTCCCCTTCGGCGACCTGCCCGACGTCGAGCGCCGGGCCGAGCAGGCCCTCGCCCAGGCGGTGGCCGGCCAGGCCGGGGCCGAGCCGCTGCTCCTTCGGGACCACCCCGCGACTGCGCTGGCCCAGTTCGCCGTCGGATCGGGCTTCGACGTGGTCGCCATCGGCACCCGGGGGACAGGGATCAGCAAGGCCATCTTGGGCAGCGCGGCCAGCGAGCTGGCCCGCAACTGCAAGGTGCCCGTCCTACTGGTGAGCGGCCGCCCCGGCCCCTGACCCGGCCCCTGACCCGGCCCCTGACCCGGTCCCGGCCGAGCCGCCCGGGCTCAAACCAGGGTGTTGGGGACCCGCCACTCCACGGTCGTGCCCGCCGGCTTGCGCCCACGGACGGCGGCCGTGCCTCCGAGGCGCTCGGCCCGGGCCACCATGTTGGGGAGCCCGCGGCCGGTCGACACGAGGTCGTCGGGCACGCCCCGGCCGTCGTCCTCGACCCGCAGCACGAGCTCGGTGCCGGCCGTCACCTCGACCTGGGCCCGCTGGGCCTGGGCGTGGCGGACGACGTTGGTCAGCGCCTCTCCGAGGACGGCCAGCAACTCGGTGGCCTTCTCCTCGGCCACGGCGTCGACCGGGCCGTCGAACAGGACCTGGGGGTCGAAGCCGAGGGCCTCGGCCGCCTGAGCCGTCTCTTGCAGTACCCGCTGGCGCAGGCCGCCGTTGTTCCTCCGGGAGGCCTCGAGGCCGAAGATGGCGGTGCGGACCTCCTTGACCGTCAGGTCGAGGTCCTCCACCGCCTGGTTGATGCGCTCGGCCACCTCGGGGCGCTCGGTGAGCCGGGCGGCGCCCTGCAACCGCAGCCCGGTGGCGAACAGGCGCTGGATCACGGTGTCGTGCAGGTCCCGCGCGATCCGCTCACGGTCCTCGAGCAGGGCCAGCTCGCGCACCCGCATGTGCAGCCGGGCGTTCTCCACGGCCACCCCGGCGGCCGCAGCCAGGGCCACGACCAGCTCCTCGTCGATGTCGCTGAACACCTCGGCCGTCGTCTTGTCGGTCAGGTAGAGGTTGCCGAAGACCTGGCCCCGGGAGCGGATCGGGACGCCGAGGAACGACTTCATGGGGGGGTGGTGCGGTGGGAAGCCGTAGCTGTCGGGGTGCTCGCTCAGGTCAGGCAGCCTGATGGGCTTGGGGTCGGCGATGAGCAGGCCCAGGATCCCGTGGCCCTCGGGCAGGTCACCGATCTTGCGATAGGTCTCGTCGTCCATGCCGACGGTGATGAACTGGGCCAGCCTCGTTCCCGTGGGGTCGAGCACGCCCAGGGCGCCGTACTGGGCGTTGACGAGGGCGACGGCCGAGCCCACGATGTGGCGCAGCACGGCCTCGAGGTCGAGGTCGGACCCGATGGTGACGACCGCCTCCAGCAGCCGTCGCAGGCTGCGGGGGCCGGCATAGCTGGTCTCGGTCGCCACGCTGACGAGGCTAGCGACAACAATGGGGGGGTGACCCGAGCCCGCGTGTTCCTCTTGGACGACCACGAGATAGTCCGGCGCGGCCTCCGGGAACTGCTCGAGGCCGAGAGCGACATCGATGTGGTGGGAGAGGCCTCGACGGCCGCCGAGGCCTTGGCCCGGGCCCCGGGTTCGGGGGCCGATGTGGCCGTGCTCGACGTCCGCCTGCCCGACGGCGACGGCATCGAGGTGTGCCGCGAGCTGCGGTCCGGGGCGCCCGACATCAAGTGCCTGATCCTCACGTCCTTCGCCGACGACGAGGCTCTTTTCAGCGCCATCTTGGCCGGGGCGTCGGGCTACGTGCTCAAGCAGGTCCGGGGCAACGACCTGGTCGAGTCCGTGCGCCGGGTGGCGGCCGGGGAGTCGCTCCTCGACCCACTGATCACGGCCCGCGCCCTCGAGCGCCTGCGCACCCCCCAGCCCTCTACCGACGACCTGGCCACCCTCACCGAGCAAGAGCGCAAGATCCTCGACCTGATCGCCGAGGGCCTGACCAACCGCCAGATCGGCGAGCGCGTGTTCCTGGCCGAGAAGACTGTGAAGAACTACGTGTCCAGCATCCTGATGAAGCTGGGCATGAGCCGCCGCTCGGAGGCCGCGGCCTACGCCGCCCGCCAGGCCGAGCGCCGCCGCCAGGCACCCGGCAGGGGGGAGCAACCTTGAGCGAGCCGAGGATCGTGGTCGGCGTCGACGGGTCGGAGCCGAGCGGGGCCGCCCTGCGGTGGGCCGTGTCAGAGGCCGAGCTGCGGGGGGCGTCGGTCGAGGCGGTGCTGGCCTGGCGCTACCCGTCGCTCACGTTCGTGCCGGGGATCGTGGCCCCCCCGGTGTTCGCCCGCGAGGACCTGGAAGCGGGCGCCCGGGCCGAGCTCGACCATGCCGTCGACCAGGCCCTCGCCGGGGTGGGCACGCCGGTGGGAGTGGCGCGGGTGGTGGTCGAGGGGGCAGCCGCCGAGGTGCTCCTGGCCCGCTCCCACGGAGCCGACTTGCTCGTGGTCGGCCACCGGGGGCGGGGCGGCTTCGCCGGCCTCCTGCTGGGGTCGGTGGCCCAGCAGTGCGCGGCCCACGGCGTCTGCCCCGTGGTGGTGGTCCGCCACCCCGCCGGCTGAGGCGCCGGGCCCCGGGGCGGTACGCGATCGGGCCCCGGTGCCCCGAGCTCGCAGCAGGCTGGGAAAGAGGTGGAGAACCCGACTGCCGTGAGCCGAGGGCACGGGGGCCCGTACCGGCGTTCTCTTGAGGCTGGCACCGCCTCGGTACTGCTCCGGCCGCCGGCCGGGGCCCACGGAGGGGCCCCGGCCGGTAACCCGGACCTACAGGTACTGCTGGTTACTTGCGCACGGCCGCAGCCGCGGGGGCCCGGCGGGCCTGGCGGACGAAGGCGATGAAGCCCGCGCCGAACAGGGCCAGACCAAGGGCACCGAGGCCGACGGTCAGGGCGATGATGCCCGAGGAGCTGCTCTCAGAGCCAAGAGCGCCTGCGGTGGTGGCGGCCGGGGTGACGACCGACTGACCGTTGGGGCCGAGGATCTGGTAGCTGGCGCGAGCCGGGGTGCCGTACACGTCGGTCCCGTTGGCGTCACGCTGGGTGGCCACGATGACGTAGTAGCCGGGCTGGCCGTCGGGCACGGTGAACGTGGCCGAGATGTTGCCGGCACGGTCGGGCTGGACCTGGGCGAGCGTCGCGCCGTCGACACCGTTCCACTTCATGACGACCGGGAAGGACGCCGACAGGTTCTGGGCGTTGACCCGGAACGACGAGCCGGTCACGGTCACCGTGTCGCCCGCCTTGCCAGCGGAGCTGGACAGGTTGAGGGTCGCCAGGTTGGTGCACGCGAACGCGGAGGCACCGGCAATGACGGTGGCAGCCGCAGCGGCCCCGAAGGTCACTGCAACCTTTCTACGAAGGTTCATTCCCACCTTCTCTCTTTCTGTTGGTTTGTGAGCCCCGCCTCGGTGTGGTCGGCGCGAGTGCCTGCGCCTTCCTCCCTTTGTCGGGTACCTAAGTGTCGCGTTCTGCAGTAAATAGTGCAATAACCGCGTTCATGCTAGAGCCTATTAGCCTATAGCTGGGCTCGCAACGGCCCAGGTCAGGGCACTGAACAGGGATTACTGACCTCGATCACCCCATATAGCGGCGAGCCAGCGCGCCAAAAGCGCCTCTACTAAGGCGCAATTACTACTGTGAATGGCGTCGCATGTGCCCCGGTCACGCCGAGGCCGCTACCTGGGGGCCATGGCTCCGGGACGGCCCTCGTTCGCCGGACCACGATCAGCCTCCGCCAGCAATGCGACTTTCAGCGGGCGCGGAGATGACTTTTTGTTGACGATCCGCGGACCGGCCCGCGGTAGGCGTCAGCGGGCGGTCGTGGTGGGAACCGGGCGGTCCAGAAGGCCGTAGGGCACGTCGGCGTCGCGGACCAGTCGGGGCTCGTCGTGGGTGGGCACCCCACAGGAGGCAGTCCCGAGGGAGGCGGCCACCGCGAGGGCCGCGATGAGGGGCCGCGCCCCCCGCCGGCGGGCCCTCGTCAAGAGACCACGGGTAGTTCGACCACGAAGCGGGCGCCGCCGCTGGGGCTCGGCTCGACCCAGACGCGTCCGTCGTGGGCGCGTACGTGTTCGGAGACGAGCGAGAGGCCGAGGCCCGCGCCGCCGTCGTGGCGCCGCTTGACGGCCGCCCGGCCCCGGACGAAGCGTTCGAAGATCTGCTCACGCTCGTCGGCGGGGACCCCGGGGCCGGAGTCCTCCACGGCGATGCGGGCCACCCCGTCCTCCCGCTCGACGGCCACCCGGGACACCCCGCCGGCGTAGTTCTCGGCGTTGCTGATGAGGTTCCCCAGGACCCTCTCCAGGCGGCGTTTGTCGGCCCGGACGACGGTCGAGCCGACGCTCGCCTGCACGTCGATCTGGACGTCGGCCGACGAGCTTGTGCCCACCGCCCGATGGACGAACTCGTCAAGGTTGACCTCTTCGAGGGCCAGGTCGGCCACGCCCGCCTCCAGCCGGGAGATCTCCAGCAGGTCCTCGACCAGGCGGACCAGCAAGTTGACCTCGTCGGCCAGCAGGTCGAGGGCCTCCCGGGCGGGCGCACCCAGCTCGTGGCGCTTGGCCGTCACGACCTCGACCGATGCCACCAGCGTCGAGAGGGGGGACCGCAGCTCGTGGCTCACCGATGAGGCAAACCGGGCATCGCGCTCCATCCGGGCCACCAGGGCATCGGTCATGCGGTTGAACGACTTGGCCACGATGGCCAGGTCGGGGTCGTTGCCGGCGTCGAGGCGCACGTCCAGGCCCCCGCCGGCCACCGCGGCCGAGGCCTCGGCCACGTCGGTCAGCGGCTGCAGCACCCGGCGGCTGGCCCACTGGCCGGTCGCCGCCCCCACCAGGGTCGTGATCAGCGCGGCCACCATGAGCGAGTTGCCAAGGACGGTGAGCGTCCGGTCGAGGACGTCGAGGGAGTAGACGGCGAAGTAGGCGAGGTCCGCCTCGGCGATCGGCACGCCTACGGCCATGTGCGGTTGGCCTTCGAGGCGGAAGAGCTGGTGGCCGGCCCGGCCCGACACCACGGCCGACCGCAGCCCCGCAGGCACCTGGGAGGGGTCAGCCGAAGGGGAACCCACGGTCCACTGGCCGTCCTGCAGGCTGAGGTGCTGGGAGGTCGACCGGGGGCTGAGGGACGCCAGCAGGGCGGCCACGTCGGTTTCACCCGCCCGGATGCGGCTGCGGACGAGGCGGGCGTTGACGAACGCCTGCTGCTCCAGCGACGTCTGGCGCTGGCGGACCAGGTAATTGCGCGACAGCTCGTAGCTGATCACCGCTACCGATGTCGACAGCAGCAGGGCGCCGATGGCAAAGATGAGCGTCAGCCGCCTCCTGAGGCCGAGGCGGCGCCCCCGCCCGGCCGGGGTCGTCACGGGTCGACCTTGTACCCGAGCCCCCGGACGGTGATCACCCACCGGGGCTGGCCCGGGTCGTCCTCTATCTTGCGCCGCAGGCGGCGGACGTGGACGTCGACCAATCGGCTGTCGCCGAAGTAGTCGTAGCCCCACACCCGCTCGAGCAGCATCTCCCTGGTCAGGACCCGTCCCGGCATGTCGGCCAGCTCGCACAGCAGGCGGAACTCGGTCTTGGTCAGGGGGACGACCTCACCCCGGCGGCGGACCTCGGCGCGGTCGGGCTCGATGGTGAGCTCGCCCACCGTCAGGCACGGGCTGGACGACGGGGCCCGGCTGGCCCGGCGCAACAGGGCACGGATCCTGGCGGCCAGCTCCTTCGGTACGGCCGGCTTGACCACGTAGTCGTCGGCCCCGGCTTCCAGGGCGGCCACCACGTCGTGGCTGTCGGAGCGGGCGGTGAGCACGAGGATGGGCACGTCGCTCTCGCGCCTCAGGTCGCGGCACAGCTCGAAGCCGTTGGCGCCGGGCAGCATGATGTCGACCAGGACGACGTCGCTGGGCCGGGCGCGGAACGCGGGGAGCCCCTCCTCGGCGCTGACCGCCTCCGAGACGTCGTTGCCCTCCTGCTCCAGCGCCAGCCGGAGCGAGGTCCGCACATGTTCGTCGTCCTCGACTATGAGGACGCGCGTCGCCATGGGCCTCATCATGGGCCACCGGGGGCACCCGATGCCACGACCCGTCCCTGGGGGCCACCTCGGGAACGGGCTGGCGGTCAGCGGAGCTGGTCGAGCGCCTCGAAGAACCCGGGAAAGGTCTTGGCCACGCAGCCGGGGCCGGCGATCGAGATGCCGTCCACGGCCAGGCCGGCGACCGCGAACGCCATGGCCATGCGGTGGTCGTCGTAGGTGTGGACTTCGGCGGCCCGGGGCGGGCCGGGGTGGACGACGAGCCCGTCGTCGAGCTCCTCGGCCCTCACCCCGCACCGGCGCAGCTCGGCGGCCACGGCCGCCAGGCGGTCGGACTCCTTGGCCCGGATGAAGCCGACGCCCCGGATGCGGGTGGGGGAGGATGCGAAAGCGGCGGTCACGGCCAGCGTGGGGACGGTGTCGGAGAGGTCGGCCATGTCGACGTCGACGCCCCGCAGGGGGCCGCCCCTCACCTCGGTGTACGACGGCCCCCGTTCCACGGTTGCCCCCATCGCGGCCAGGACGTCGACGAACCGCAGGTCCCCCTGGCGAGAGGCAGTGCCGAGCCCCTCGACCCGGGCTCGTCCACCGGTGACGGCCGCCGCCGCGAAGAAGTACGAGGCGGCCGAGGCGTCGGGCTCGACGGCCAACTGGGTGGCCGAATAGCGCTGGCCGGCGGCCACCGTGAACCGGTCGCCTCCGGTCCCGATGTCCACCCCGACGCCGAAGGCGGCCATCGTGGCCGCCGTCAGCTCGAGATAGGGGCGGCTCACCACCCGGCCGGTCGCCTCCAGCGCGATCCCGGCCGTGAAGTAGGGCGAGCTGAGCAGGAGGCCCGAGAGGAACTGGCTGCTCACCGAGGCGTCGACGGCCAGCCGGCCCCCGGCCACGCCCTTGCCGCCCTGACCGGTGACCTCGAGGGGCAGGCCGCCCCCGGGGGAGCTGGCCACCTCCACGCCCAGTGCCCGCAGGCCCTCGACGAGGCCGGCCATGGGCCGGGCCCGCATCTGGGCGTCGCCGTCGACGAGGTAGCGACCCGTCCCCAGGGCACAGACGGCCGGGAGGAAGCGGGCGGCCGTGCCCGCCTGGCGCACGTCGATGCGCATCGGCCCGGGTGGCACCCGCCCGTCCCACCCCTCGACTTCGATGGTGAGCGTGCTCGGGTCGAGGGCCAGCCGCGACCCCATGGAGGTCAGGGCGCCGGCCATGGCCTCGGTGTCGTCGCTGACCAGGACGCCGGTCAGCCGGCTGCGCCCGGCGGCCAGGGCGGCCACCACCAGCGCCCGGTTGGTGATGCTCTTGGACCCCGGGACGGTCACCACCGCGTCGGGCGGCCGCACGAGCGGGCGGACGGCCCGGGGCGGGACGGCTGCAGGCACGGGCACCTCAGCCCGGGGCGGGGGCGTCGAGGGGGGCCAGGATGTCGACCGTCCGCTGGCGCAGCCAGTGGTCGGCCAGCACGAGGCAGGCCATGGCCTCGACGATGGGCACGGCCCGGGGCAGCACGCACGGGTCGTGGCGGCCGGCAGCCGCCAAAGTGACGGGCGCGCCCGCCCGGTCAACGGTCTGCTGGGGGGACGAGATCGTGGCCGTGGGCTTGAAGGCGACCTCGAACCAGATGTCCTCGCCGTTGGAGATCCCGCCCTGCACGCCTCCCGAGCGGTTGGTCGCCGTGCGCACCCGGCCGTCGGGACCGGTCACGAAGGCGTCGTTGTGCTCCCGGCCGGTGAGGCGGGTGCCGGCGAAGCCGCTCCCGATGGCGAACCCCTTGGCCGCCGGCACCGAGAGCATGGCCCGTGCGAGGTCGGCCTCCAGCTTGTCGAAGACGGGCTCGCCCAGACCGGGCGGCACCCGGCGGGCCACGCACGCCACCACCCCGCCCAGCGAGTCGCCGTCGCGCCGGGCGGCGGCGATGGCCTCGGCCATCCGGGCCGCGGCCTCGGGGTCGGGGCAGCGCACGTCGTTGGCCTCGACGTGCTCGGCGGTGACCGACCCCGGGTCGACGGACGAGCCGATCGTGTGCACGCTGTCCACCCAGGCCAGCACCTCCACCCCGGCCACCGTACGCAGGAGCTTGCGGGCGACGGCCCCGGCCGCCACCCGCCCGACCGTCTCGCGGGCACTGGCCCGCCCGCCGCCCTGCCAGTTGCGGTGGCCGTACTTGGCCTCGGTGGTGTAGTCGGCGTGGGACGGCCGGTACACGTCGCGCATGGCCTCGTAGGCCCCGGGCCGGGCGTCGGTGTTGCGGACCAGCACTGCAATGGGCGAACCGGTGGTGAAGCCCTCGAACACCCCGGAGAGGACCTCGGCCCGGTCGGCCTCCCCTCGCTGGGTGGTCAGGCGGCTCTGGCCCGGCCGGCGCCGGTCCAGGTCGTGCTGGACGTCCTCGACGGCCAGGGCCAGGCGGGGAGGGCAGCCGTCGACGACGACACCGATGCCGCCCCCGTGGGACTCCCCGAAGGTGGTGGCCCGGAACAGGTGGCCGAACGTGCTGCCCATGGCCCCCTACCGGGCCGGCCGGGTGCGCAGTGACCTTACGGGCGGGACCTCGACCGGGGGTTCCGCCGTCAGTTCGTGTGTGCCCGGGACCATCGTCGCGGGCCGATGGTAGCCGTGGCCGCCGGCCCCCGATCGCCATTTCCCGGTCTCGGGCGCGGCCGGGTGACCAGGTGGCACACCCCCACGGCGGCCGCCGCCAGCCCGTAGCCCCACCGCCCGAAGGCGGCCGCACCCGGCGCGTCCAGGATCACCGCGAAGAACAAGGGGTAGGCGGCCAGGGCCACGGCCGCCCAGACGGGTGCCACGGCCACGGTGGCCATCGCCAGCAGGACGACCGCGTACCAGGGCTGGACGGGGGTGGCCGCCAGTAGCAGCACCCCCATCAGGACCGTGAAGCGGGCGGGCACGGGAGCCTCGGGCCCGGCCCGCACCGCCCATATGACGGTGGCCACCACCGTCAGGGAGGCCAGGGCGGTGGCCAGCATTGCCGGCCCCGGGACGAGCCCGGCCAGCAGGTAGCGGGTGCCCGCGTCGTAGCCCTCCTCCCGGAGGTACCCGGGCAGGTAGCCCAGCACCCTGGGCCCGGCCGAGAGCACGTGGGGCAGGTAGCCGGCGGCCACCATCGCGACCGCCGCGCCGCCCGCCTTGGCGAGCACAGCCGCCTTCGGCCGGCGACCCGTGGCCAGGCCGGCCAGTCCCACGATCAGCGCGACCGGGTAGAGCTTGACCAGGGCGGCCGCGCCCAGCAGGGCGCCGGCCAGCGTGGGCCGGTGCCGGGCAGCCACCACCAGCGCAGCCACCACCAGGGCGGCCGCCACCCCGTCGACGTGGCCGTTGTTGACCACCTCGACGACCGGGACAGGCGACAGGGCGTACAGGGCCACCCAGCGCGGGTTGCGACCCCAGGCCCGCAAAGCGGCCACAGCCAGACCGAGCAGGGCAACCTCGCCGAGCAGCCCAGCCACCTGCCAGAGCTTGTGCTGGGCGTCAATGCCCCCGAGGCGGTAGGCGGCCGCGAACCAGGCCTGGGCCAACGGCGGGTAGATCGTGCGCTCCGCCGGCCGGTTCATGCGGGTGCACCCGGGGGGCCGGCTCAGCGCCCGGCAGCCCTGCTCGTCGGGCCACAGCCATGGTTCGCGCAGCCCCGCCAGCTCGGGGGCCAGAGGCGGGTGGAGGTACGGGTTGACCCCGGCGGCCTGGGCCCGGCCGTCCCACGAGTACCGGTAGAGGTCGTCCGAGAGCACGGGCGGCCCGGCCAGTGCGGCCAGTCGGAGGGCGATGCCCGCGGCCAAGGTGGCGGCCACGGCTGCCCGCCGGGGCATCCGGAACACGACGATCACGCCGGCGGCCCACACCAACGCCCAGGCGGCCAGGACGTGCAGTGCCTCCCAGCGGGCCTCGAATATGTCGCCCCCCCGGGCGAACACCACCGACAGGCATGTCCCGGCTACCGCCGTCACCCCGAACAGGGCGGCGGCCCCGGCCGCCGGCCAGGTGGGGCGGTGCCGCTCGCCGGGCCCGGCGGGGGGGGCGTCCACCCCGGCATGATGTCCCAGCGCGGGTCCGCCCGGCCTGGGACGCGGCCCAGTTCACCGAATGGTTAGCACCGTGCAGTTGGCGCGCCGCTCAAAGGTGGCTACAACAGGGGCTTGCCCGTCGTCGTACTACCGGTGCTGAACGAAGCCTCAGCCCTGCCCGGGCTCCTGTCGGTGCTGCCGGCGGGGTACTCGGCTGTCGTGGTCGACAACGGGTCGACCGACGGCTCGGGGGCCATCGCGCTCGCTCTGGGCGCCCAGGTCGTGGAGGAGCCGGTGCGGGGCTTCGGAGCCGCGTGCTGGGCCGGGCTGGTGGCCACCGCCCCGGCTGACGGCGTCGTCTGCTTCATGGACGCCGACGGGTCGTTGAGCCCGGCCGACCTGCCGGCGGTGGCCGGCCCCGTCCTGGCTGGCCGGGCCGACCTCGTGCTCGGGGCCCGCTGTCCCGTTGGCCGGCGGGCCTGGCCCGTGCACGCCCGGGTCGCCAACCGCTACCTGGCGGCTGAGGTCGGGCGCCGGACGGGCGTCCGCTTGCGCGACCTCGGGCCCATGCGGGCCGCCCGGCGCGACGGCCTGGTGGCCCTGGGGATCGCCGACCGCCGCTTCGGCTGGCCGCTGGAGATGGTGCTGCGGGCCGCGGCCGCAGGCTGGGCCATCAGCGAGGTGGACGTGCCGTATGTGGCCCGTACGGGAAAGTCCAAGGTCACGGGCACGGTGATGGGCACGGCCCGGGCCGTGCGGGACATGCGCCGGGCCCTTTCAGGATGACAATGCACGTGCTGGTGGTGGCCAAGTCGCCGGTGGCCGGTCGCGTGAAGACCCGGCTGTGCCCGCCGTGCACGCCGGCCGAGGCCGCCGCCCTGGCCGAGGCCGCCCTGGCCGACACCCTCACCGCGGCCGCCGCCTGCGGGGCCGCCCGCCGCCTGGTGGCCCTCGACGGCCCTGCTGGCCCCTGGCTGCCCGAGGGGTTCGAGGTGTTCGCCCAGTGCCAGGGAGGCCTTGACCGCCGCCTGGCCCACGCCTGGGCGGTGGCCGCAGGGCCCGGGGTACAGGTCGGGATGGACACGCCCCAGCTCACCTCCGGCCTGCTCGACGACGCCCTGGCCGCACTGGACGGGTCGTCGGCCGCCTTGGGCCACGCGTCCGACGGTGGGTGGTGGGCCATCGCCCTGCGCCGTCCCCACCCGGCGGTGTTCGCCGGTGTCCCCATGAGCAGCGCCCGCACGGGTGCCCACCAGCAGGCGCGGATGGCGGCCCTCGGCCTGGACGTGGCCCCCCTGCCCACTCTCGTGGACCTTGACCGAGCCAGCGACCTCGTGGCCATCGCCGAGGCGGCCCCCGCGTCGCGTACCGCCGCCTTGGCGCGCGCCCTGGGCTTGGTCCCTGCGGCACCGGTGAGCACGAGCCGAAACCCCGGCCGCCGAGGTCCCACCCCAGATGACCGGACGCGGGGCGCGTTCCGGGTCACCATGGAGGGGTGAGAGCGCGAGCCAGGTCGGCGGCCACTGCCGTCGGGATGGCTGGAGCCTTGCTGGTGGCGGCCTGCGGGGCGCCCGCGCCCGGTCCTGAGGCCCAGCTGTCAGCCGGCCCGATGTCACCGCTCGTAAGGACGGCAGCCCTGGCCGGGATCGACCGCTCCAGCCTGCCCGCGGCCCTGCGCTCGGCGGGAGTGGTGCTGCCGCCCGGGACCAACGTCTATGCCGCGGTGGTCGACGGGCGTGCTCCGCAGGCGCGCGCCGAGTACGAGGCCGGCGGGGGTGGCGGAGCGTCGGGGTTCTGGCCGGCGTCCTCGGTCAAACTGCTGGCCGCGGTAGGGGCCCTCGAGTACCTGGGGACCCTCGGTTTCACGGGGTCGGCGACCGTGGCCATCGGAGGCGGGCAGGCGGTGGCCGTCAGGACGCTCTACTGGGCGGCGGTCACCGAGAGCTCCAACGACGCCTACGACCGGCTGGTCGAGGTCGCGGGCGTCGACTGGCTGAACGAGACGTTCCTCAGTCCCGCCCGGGGGTTCCCCGTGTCGGTGGTCCAGCGCTCCTACGCCTTCGGCGGCGTCCTCGCGTCGCCCCCCATGACCGTGCGCGAGGGCGATCGCGAGGTCTCGCTCCCGGCTCGGCCGGTCGAGGGCGACTACGGAGTGGTGGCCGCCGGCAACGTCTCCAACCTCTTGGAGATGACCGAGTCGGTGCGCCGGGTCGTGTTCCATCGCCAGCTACCCCCCGGTGACCGCTTTGCCATCGCCGACGCCGACGCCGACGCCCTGCGCCGGGCCCTGCGGGCGGCCGAGAGCTTCATCGAGCCGGCGGTGGCCAGCGTGTTGGCGGCCGATGCCCGGCTCTACGCCAAGCCTGGATTCGTCGAGGGCGACGACTGCGTCGACGTGGCCCTTGTCGACGACCCCAGCCGGCCCGAGGCCTACCTTCTGGGTATCTCGTCGCCCGACGACGGGCAGGACTGCGCCGTTCTCGTACGAGTGGCCGAGGGCACCCTGAACTTCCTCACCGGCCTCTGACCGGCCGGCCCCTCAGGCCGTCCCTGGCCACCACAGGGCGGCCACCGTGCGCTGGCGCCCAGGTCCCGCAGGACGGCCTCGGCGTCGTCGCCACCCGGTGGACCGGCCATGGTCACTACCTGGCGGGTGCCCGACTAGGTGGCGGGCCTGCCCGGTGATGGAACGGGGGCGGGCCCGGGTATCTTGGGCGGGCCCATGCGGATGCTCGCCCGGTTCCTCATCGCCGTCCTCGTCGCCGGGTTGGGCTTGGCCGTCGGGGTGCTGGCGTTGGCCCCGCAGGTCAAGGCGTTCTTCACTGCGGGCGTGGCCGGCCCCGACGAGGAGATCGACCTGGCCCCGCTGGCCACCCGCTCGGTGGTCTACGCCCGGGACGGGAGTGTGCTCACCACGTTCCACGCCGAGGAGAACCGGGTGCTGTTCGAGCTGGAGGCCGTCCCCGCACACGTGGTGCGGGCTGTGCTCGACGCCGAGGACGACCGCTTCTTCGACCACGGGCCCATCGACTTCCGGGCCATGGCCCGGGCGCTGGTGGAGAACATCGAGTCGGGCGGGATCACCCAGGGCGGCTCCACGATCACCCAGCAGCTCGTCAAGACGGCGCTGCTCAGCCCGGACCAGGAGATCAGCCGCAAGCTCCAGGAGGCCGCCCTGGCCATCCGCCTCGAGCGCCAGATGAGCAAGGAGGAGATCCTCGAGCGCTACCTCAACACGGTCTACTTCGGCAACGGGCAGTACGGGCTGGAAGCGGCCGCCCGGCTCTACTTCGGGGTCAGCGTGGGCGAGCTGTCGCTCGGCCAGGGTGTGCTGCTGGCCGGGCTCATCCGCAACCCGGTGGGCGGTGACCCGTGGGTCTACCCCGAGGAGGCCATCGCCCGCCGCGACCTGGTGGCCGACCGGATGCTGGAGCTGGGCCACATCACCGCCGAGGAGGCCGAGCAGGTCAAGGGCGACCCTCTGCCCACCCCCCCGGCCGAGCGCCCAGCCGAAGGCAGCGACTACTTCGTCGAGCACGTCAAGCAGCTCCTACTGGCCGACGAGCGCCTCGGCAAGACCGTCCAGGACCGCATCCAGGCGGTGTTCAAGGGAGGCCTGCACATCCACACCACGCTCGACCCTGGCCTCCAGCAGAACGCCGAAGCCAAGGTGGCGGCCATCGTGCCCGACACCGAGGGCCAGTTCGGGGCGGCCATGGTCTCGGTCGAACCGGCTACTGGGGCGGTCCGGGCCCTGGTGGGTGGCAGCGGGTTCGACGCCAACAAGTACAACCTGGTGACCGACCCCCCGGGACGCCAGACCGGTTCGTCGTTCAAGATCTTCACCCTGGCCGCCGCCTTGGAAGCGGGCTACCTGGTCAACGACACGATCAGCGGGACGGCCCCGTGCCGCATCCCCAACCCCGAAGCCGTGGACCCCATCTGGGAACCGAAGAACGTCGAGGGCCAGGGTGGGGGACTGATGACCCTGACCGACGCCACCGTCTACTCGGTCAACTGCGCCTACGCCCGCCTGGTGAAGCTGGTGGGGCCCCAGAAGGTGGCCGAGGTGGCCAAGCGCATGGGTGTAGCCGAGCCCCTCGACCCGCCCGTGCTGTCGATGACCCTGGGTTCCAAGGACGTGACGCCCCTGTCGATGGCCGCGGCCTACGCCACGCTGGCAGCCGAGGGCGAGCGCCGGCCCCCGTACTTCGTCGAGCGGGTAGACGACGGAGCCGGCAAGCAGGTCTTCAAGCACGAGCCCAAGGCCGAACGGGCGCTGTCGGTGCAGAACGCCCGGACCATGAACCAGGTGCTGGCCCAGGTCGTGTCCCGGGGGACGGGCGGGGCGGCCGCCATAGCGGGGTGGGCGGGCGGGGTGGCCGGCAAGACAGGCTCGACCGACAACAACCTCAACGCCTGGTTCGTCGGTTACACGCCCAACCTGGCGACTGCGGTGTGGATGGGTTCACCGGGCCGCACCCAGGCCCCGATGACCAACGTGGGCGGCCTGACCGTCTACGGCGGCACCTACCCGGCCATGATCTGGGGCGCCTACATGCGGGAGGCGGTCGCCGGCCAGGCCCCGGCCCGCTTCGCGGCCCCCGACAGCCTCACCACCCGCCAGCCCCGCCTGCTGGTACTGGCCGACGAGGTGGCTCCCGACCCGCGCACGTTCGTCACGGCGCCCGGGCCGCCCACCGACCTGGCGGGCGGGGGCGGCGGCCCCGGCGGCCCCGGCGGCCAGACGTCCTCGACGGTGCTGGGCCCGATCACGGTCCCGTCGTTCACCATCCCGACGCTGCCTTTCGACGACGACGACAACAGCCCCCGCACCACCCGCACCAGCCGGCCGCCGCGCGAGCGCGACCTCACCACTACGGTCCCGCCGTAGTGGGCCGGTTCGACGACCTGCTGGCCGTGCAGGAGCACGACACGGCCATGGACCGGCTCCGCCACCGCCGGGCCAACCTGCCCGAGCTGGCCGACCTGGCCCGCACCGAGGACGAGCAAGCGGGCGTCGAGAAGGCGCTGACCGAGGTGACGGCCCGCCGAGACGAGGTGGCCCGCCGCCAGAAGCGATTGGAGGACGAGCTCGCGGCTGTCGAGGCCAAGGTGGCCGAGGTCGAGGCCCGCATGTACTCGGGGGCGGTGACCGTGCCGCGGGAGCTCCAGGCCATGGGGGCCGAGGTCGAGGCCATGCGCCGGCGTTGCTCGGTCCTGGAGGACGGCGTACTGGAAGCCATGGGCGAGCGCGAGCCCCTCGACGACGAGGTGGAGGCCCTCGGGGCCCGCAGCCGGGAGCACGACGCCACCGCGGCCCGGCTCCGGGTGTCTGTGGCCGAGGAGCAGGCCTGCATCGACGGCGAGCTGGCGGCCGAGCAGGCCGCCCGGGGTGAGCTGGCGGCCACCTTGCCGGCCGACCTGGCCGCCTTCTACGAGCGGCTGCGGGCCAAGCTGGGCGGGGTGGGGGCGGCCCGGCTGGCCAGCGGGCGCTGCACGGGCTGCCACCTGACGCTGCCGGCCACCGAGGTCGACCGCCTCCGCAAGGAGCCCCCCGACGTGCTGGTCCAGTGCGACCAGTGCTCGCGCATACTCGTGCGCTGACGGCCGGTGTTCCTCTGGTTCGTCGGGGCCGCGCTGGTGGTCGCCTGGGTGGTGTTCCGCGACCCGGCCATCGACCACCGCGTGCTGGTGGCCGGCGCCCTGCTGCCCGACGCCGTGGACCTGCCGTTCGGGGGGGCCCGGGTGGCCCACACCCTGCTGGCCAGCGTCGCCTTGCTGGCGGCCGTCATGGCTGTCACCCGGGGCCGGCGGGCAGCGCGCCGCCGGTGGCTGGCCCTGCCCATCGGGACGTTCGTCCACCTGGTGGCCGACGGGGCATGGACGCGGGCCGAGACCTTCTGGTGGCCGTTCCTCGGCGGGGAGCTGGCCGGGCCTCTTCCGTCGCTCGACCACGGCCTGGCCGTGGTCTTGGCCATGGAGCTGGCCGGGGCGGTCGCCGTCGCCTGGTTCGTGACCCGGACGGGACTGGCTGCCCCCGCGGCTAGGGCCACCTTCTGGCGGACCGGCCGCCTCCCCCGGGAGGCGGCCGGCTGACTACTGCTCTTCCCGGGCCTGGAACAGGTGGTAGAGCAGGATCAGCTGGGTGATGGCCAGCGGCTCGCTGCGCACGCCCTGGTCGATCGTGCCCAGCGACTCGGGGATGTCCTCGGTCGCACCCAGCTCCTTCCATATCTCCTCCTCGACTTCGCGGGTTGTCTCCCGGCGGGCGTAGGAGTGGATGTGAAGGGCGTCGACGGGCTTGTCGAACTCGTCGCGGGCCAACTTCAGGTGCATGGCCTCGCGGTGGTCGTCGGTGAGGATCCGGTTGAGGTTGGGGTGGGCGATCGTCGGGCGCAGCAGCAAGGTGGCCGAAAGAGGCGTCCGGGCGGCCGCCGACCACTGCTCCATGGCCATCCACGACTCCTCGAAGCCCTTGGAGCAGTCGTCGCGGAAGTCGTCGAGCCGGGTGGCCGCCTCGGCCAGCGGGGGAGCGGGCTTGAAGGCGTGGGCCAGGCCCTCGGGCAGCTCGTCGCGGCCCTCGATGGGGCCGAAGCGCACCACGATGTCGGCGTTGGCCCGCTGCGGGCGGATGAACGCGGCCGACTCCACCTCGCGCTTGGCCAGGTCCTTCTTGACCTCCTCGGGCTGGTAGCCCCGCTTGCCCGTATCGCGGTTGACCTTCCACTGGAACCGGACGGGCTCGGGGGGGTCGAGGTAGACGGTGGCGTGGAAGCAGGCCCGCGACAGCTTGGAGAACAGCGGGAGCAGGCCCTCGATGATCACGAACTCCCGAGGTTCGACCAGCACGGGCCGGTCGAGGGTGCCGTTCTTGTGGTTGTAGACCGGCTTGAGGATGGGGTTGCCCATGGCCAGCAACTGGAGGTGCTGCTCCATGATCTCGACGTAGTTGCACTCGGGGTGCAGCGGCGTGAACGGGAGGTTGAGCTCCTTGCGCTGGGCGCGGTCGTACCGGTGGTAGTCGTCGACGCAGATAGAGGTGATGCGCTCGGGGCCGAGGGCCTCGACCAGCCCCTTGGTGATCGTGGTCTTGCCAGCCGCGCTGTCCCCGGCGATGGCCAGCATGATCGGGCGGGTCGGCGTCTTGCCGTTGGAGCGCAGAGCCCGGGTCATGCTCATGCTGCTGACGGTGCTCACTGGGCCACCACCGCCTCCCCCGCCAGCTTGCGCAGCTCGGTCACGGCCGCGGCCAGGCCCCCGGAGTGCTTGTACAACCCCGACCCGGCCACCAAGACGTTGGCCCCGGCGGCCGCTGCCCCCGCGACCGTCTCGGCGTTGACCCCGCCGTCGACCTCGAGGTCGATGTCGAAGCCCGACTCGGAGATCATCTCCCGCACGGCCCGCACCTTGGGCTCCATGGTCTTGATGTAGGCCTGACCCCCGAACCCGGGGTTCACGGTCATCACCAGCACCATGTCGGTCAAGTCGAGCACGTGGCGCACGACGTCGACGGGCGTCGAGGGGTTGAGGGCGACGCTGGAGCGGGCGCCCATGTCGCGGATCGAGGCCAGGGTGCGGTGCAGGTGCAGGCAGGCCTCGGCGTGGACGATGATCAGCTCACAGCCGGCCTCTACGTAGCGGTGAAGCAGCTCGTCGGGGTTGACCACCATCAGGTGGGCCTCGAAGGTGACCGTGGCGTGCTTGCGGCAGGCGGCGATGACGTCGGGCCCGAAGGTGAGGTTGGGGACGAACCGCCCGTCCATCACGTCCCACTGGATGCGGTCGACGCCGGCGGCCTCCAAGGCGGCCACCTCTTCGCCCAGCCGGGCGAAGTCGGCGGGCAGTACCGACGGGACTATCTCGAAGCGGGTCGGGTTGGTCATACGTGGCCTTTCAGGACGCGAACTAACCACGGGGCGGGGGCCCGGTCGGACGACCCTAGGGCAACGGGCACCCCGAGCGCATCCCCGGTGGAGGGGAGTTCGGAGGGGGAGCCGGGTAGGTTTAGGGCACTGTGTTCGATGATGACGACTACTACGGTCCCCAGGCCGCCTTAGCGGGATGGGGACGATGAGCGAACCGGCCGCCCCCGTCGACCTCCACAGGGCCCCGGTGCGCCTGTTGCTGGTCGACGATCACCAGGTGGTACTCGAGGGGCTGCAGTCGATGCTGGCGTCCCAGCGCCACCGGGTGGAGATCGTCGGGGCCACCACCAACCCGACCGAGGCCCTGCACCTGGCCGGCGAGGTCAAGCCTGACGTCGTGCTGCTCGACGTCCGCCTCAAGGGAGCCAGCGGGCTCGACCTGTGCCGCCAGCTCGTGGAACAGTTCGCCCGTGTCCGTGTCGTGTTCTTCACCGTCTATGACGACGAGCAGTACCTCTACCAGGCGCTGCGCATGGGGGCTTCGGGCTTCCTGCTCAAGACCACGACCGCGCCCGAGTTGGCCGACCACCTCGACCGGGTCATGGATGGCGAGGTGGCCGTCGACGCCGCCCTGGCCGGACGGGTGGCCATGACGGCCGCCCGGCTCCAGAGCGGCGAGTTCTGGCCGGGTGCCCACCTCGGGCTGACCCAGCGTGAGAGCGAGGTCCTGGGGCTGATGGTGCGGGGCCTGTCCAACCGGGCCATCGCCCAGCGCCTCTACATCGGCGAAGAGACGGTCAAGAGCCACACCCAGGGCATCTACCGCAAGCTGGAGGTGCCCGACAGAGCCCAGGCCATAGCCACCGCCCTGCGGGAGGGGATCTTCCATTGAGCGATCACCGAGACGCAGCGGAGGGGCGTAGCTCCCCCGAAGGCGGGCCGACGACCGGCCCCCCCCCGACCGGGCTCCCGCCGACTGAGCCCCCGCCGCCCGCAGGAATCGACCGGGCCATCGACAACCGCCTGCTGCGCCGGATCATCGAGGCCACCTCGGTCGAGCTCGACCTCCACGAGGTGGCCCAGCGGGTGGCGGCGGTGATGACCGAGGCCACGGGCGCCGACGTCTGCTTCGTCCACGCCCTCGACGAGGAGCACAACCGGGTTGTCTTGATCGGGGCCACGCCGCCGTTCGACGAGGCCGTGGGCAGCGTCGAACTGGCCGTGGGGGAGGGCATCGCCGGATGGGTCGCCCAGCACGCCGAGCCCGCGGTGGTCCCCAACAAGTGGGACGACCGCCGTTACAAGTACATCCCCGCCCTCAAGGGCGAGGACTACACGTCGATGCTCTCGGTCCCCATGCTGGTGCGGGGCAAGGTCGTGGGCGTGCTCAACGTCCACGCCAAAGCCACCAGGGTGTGGGACGAGGGCGACGTGGCCCTGCTGTCGGACGTGGCCAACCTCATGGCCCGGGCCATCGAGAACTCCCGGCTGGTGGCCAGCCTGGCCGAGCGGGAGGAGATGCTGGAGGCCTTCGCGGCCCGCACCATCGAGGCCCAGGAGCTGGAGCGGCGCCGGCTGGCGGGCGAGATCCACGACGGCATCAGCCAGCGGCTGATCAGCCTGTGGTACCACATGCTGGCGGCCGAGGACGCGGCCAACGGCGGCCAGGTGGCCCAGCTCGTCAAGGAGCTCGGGTCGGCCAAGGAGCTGGCCACCGCCGCCCTCGACGAGGCCCGGTCGGCCATCAGCGGCCTGCGGCCCACCGTGCTCGACGACCTCGGGCTAGGGCCGGGGCTGGAGAGCCTGGCCCGCTCGCTCCCCAATCTCGAGGTCGAGGTCGACGTGGTCGCCGAGGACCTGTCACCGCACGTCGAGATGGCCCTGTACCGCATCGCCCAGGAGGCTCTCCACAACGTGGCCCGCCACGCCGACGCCACGAGGGTACGCCTCAGCTTCGGGCCGGCAGACGACGGCGTGCGCCTGGTGGTGGCCGACGACGGCAACGGCTTCCCCAACGACTGGATCGCGGTGGCCGAGGACCGCGGGTCTTACGGGATGGTCGGGATGCGGGAGCGGGCCGAGCTCATCGGCGGACGGCTCACGGTGACCAGCCGCCCTGGCCGGGGCACCACTGTCGAGGTCATCGTCCCGAACTGACCGGGACGCGAAACGACCGGCCCGGTCTTGGACCAGGCCGGGCGTCGGGCTAGGAGGCTGGTGTCTAAACCCTCCCCAGGCGGCCGACCGCCCCGTTCGCGGCTCGGCGACACTGCAAAGGTGCTGGTCAGGGGCAGGTCGGCCGCTCGGCGCGAAGCGCCGATCTAGGGGGCCTTAGACCCCGGCGGTCTCCATCTCCCGGTCGTAGGACCCGGTGGCCGCCATCGAGGTCAGCTTGGCCCGGTGGCTGGCCGCCTTCTGGGCCTCGCCCACGTTGTCGGGCGCGCCCCTCCAAGTGCTCAGGGCCTCGTTCTGCAGGGCCCGGCCGTAGGAGAAGGTCAGGACCCAGGGGTGGGGCCCCTGCTTGTTCATGAGGTCGAGGTGCAGCGTGGCCACGTCGGCCGACTGCCCACCCGACAGGAAGGCGATGCCGGGCACGGCCGCCGGGACCGTCCGGTAAAGGCACTTGAGGGTCTTGCGGGCCACCATCTCAGGCGGGGCCTGCTCGGGGCACTTCTTGCCGGAGATGACCATCGACGGCTTGAGGACCATGCCCGCGAAGTCGACCCGCAGGGCGGCCAGCTCGGCGAACACCCGGCGCTGGGTGCGCACGGTCACCTCGTAGCAGGTGTGGATGTCGTTCTCGCCGTCCATGAGCACCTCGGGCTCGATGATCGGCACCAGGCCACCTTCCTGGCACAGGGCGCCGTAGCGGGCCAGGGCGTGGGCGTTGGCCGCGATGCCGCCGTCGGTGGGCAGGCCGTTGGCCGAGTCGATCACGATCACGGCCCGCCACTTGGCGAACTTGGCGCCCAGGCTGACGTACTCGGCGATGCGCTCCCGCAGGCCGTCGAGGCCCTCGGTGACCTGCTCACCGGGGAAGCCGGCCAGCTCCTTGGAGCCGGTGTCGACCTTGATGCCCGGCAGGATGCCCCGCTGCTCGAGCATCTTGGGGAACGGGGTCCCGTCGTCGGCCTTCTGGCGGATCGTCTCGTCGTAGAGGATCACGCCGCTGATGTACTCCTCGAGGCCCGGCGTGGACAGAAGGGTGTTGCGGTAGGACCGGCGGTTCTCTTCGGTCGACTCGATGTCGAGAGCCCCGAACCGCTTGCCGATCGTCGCGTTGGACTCGTCGGCGGCCAGGATCCCTCGCCCCGGAGCGACCATCTGCTTGGCGATGGCGGCGAGCTCGCTGTTGTGGCCCATGTCGTTGGTCGTCCTCCTCGAAATCAGGTCAGATCAAGGCCGAGGTTAGTCCTCCGGCCTGCCCGCCACCAGAGTGGGCTTTCCCGCTGGGGGACGAGCTGCGGGCCGCTCAGTTCCTCAGCACCCGCCTGCCTTCGGCCGTCGCCCTCAGGCTGCCGCCGGGCCCCACCATCGACCTCGCCAGGGCAAGCGCCGTCGGACCGAGTGGTTCACCCGAGTGGCAGACCAGGTGCCACGGCCGGTCGATAGGGGTGCCAGGGCACGCCCATACCTTCACCGACCCCCCGGAGATGCGATCGGCTGCGGAGTCCAGGGAGATCAGCCCCACGCCCAGGCCCATCTCCACGCCCCGCTCGACGGCGGCGTTCGAGCCGAGGATCATCGTGGGTGGGTCGATGCCCAGGTCGGCGAGCAAGGAGTCGGCTGCGGCCCGCGTCCCGGACCCCGGTTCGCGCAACAGCCAGGTCTCCTGGGCCGCCTCACGGAGTGCGCTGGCGCGGTCCGTGGGCGGCGTACCGGAGGCGGGCCCGATGACCACGAGCCGGTTCTCGCCCCGGGCCAGGGTGTCTGCCGGTACGGCCGCAGGCGGGCGCCCCGCTACCACGAGGTCCGCTTGGCGGTGGCGCAAGGCCTCCCAGACGGTCGTCCTGTTGCCGACCTCGATAGTGACCCCGGCGTCGGGGTGCTGCTCGCGGAAGCGGGCGACGACGGGTAGGAGCACCCGCTCGGCGGCTGTGGCCACGGCAACCAGCCGGACCGTGCCCCGAGCTGGGTCCTCGATGCTGCGGGCGCGGCGAGAGCCCTGGTCGAGCAGGCCGAGGCTGGTGCGCACGTCGTCGGCGAAGGCCGTCCCGGCCGCGGTGAGCCGCAGGCCACGCCCGTGGCGAGCGACGAGGGCCACCCTCAGCTCCCGCTCGAGGGAGGCGATGGCGGCCGACACCGCCGGCTGAGACACGAAGAGCGACTCGGCTGCGGTCCGGACCGACCCCGAGTCGGCCACGGCCAGGAACGTACGGAGTTGGCTCAGCGTCATGGCCATGGTGGGGCTAACGATAACTGTTTACGTATGTATGAGCCGGACATCGAGGTCATGTCCTGCAAGCGCGCTGGTCTGGACCGGTTTCGGAGAGCCCTCTACTCATAAGCGAACAGCGATGATACATAACCATGTATTCATTTTACGCTGCGAAGGGGCGGCGTTAGGGTCCTAGTAGCTACCCAGACAGGCGTCACACCCCGTAGTGGGAGTCCGAGACCGGGCCCAGACCGGGCTTCAGCCGAGGAGAACCGCGTGGCAGAGAAGACCTACCAGGCCGGCGTGAAGGACTACGCCAAGACCTACTGGACCCCGGACTACGTCCCGCTGGATACCGACCTTCTGGCGGTTTTCAAGGTGGTCCCCCAGGCCGGCGTGCCGCGCGAGGAGGCGGCCGCGGCGGTGGCGGCCGAGTCGTCGACCGGCACGTGGACCACGGTGTGGACCGACCTGCTGACCGATCTCGACTACTACAAGGGCCGGGCCTACCGGATCGAGCAGGTGCCGGGCGACGCCAGCGCCTTCTTCGCGTTCGTGGCCTACCCCATGGACCTGTTCGAGGAAGGCTCGGTCGTAAACGTCCTGACCTCGCTCGTGGGCAACGTCTTCGGCTTCAAGGCTGTGCGCAGCCTGCGCCTGGAGGACCTTCGCTTCCCGGTGGCCTACGTGAAGACCTGTGGCGGCCCGCCCAACGGCATCCAGGTCGAGCGTGACCGCCTCAACAAGTACGGGCGGCCCCTGCTGGGCTGCACGATCAAGCCCAAGCTCGGCTTGTCGGCCAAGAACTACGGGCGGGCTGTCTACGAGTGCCTGCGAGGCGGGCTCGACTTCACCAAGGACGACGAGAACATCAACAGCCAGCCGTTCATGCGCTGGAACCACCGTTACGAGTTCGTGATGGAAGCGGTGCACAAGGCCGCGGCCGAGACGGGCGAGCGCAAGGGCCACTACCTCAACGTCACGGCGGCGACGCCCGAAGAGATGTACAAGCGGGCCGAGTTCGCCAAGTCGCTCGGCGCTCCGATCATCATGCACGACTTCTTCACCGCCGGCTTCACGGCCAACACGGGCCTCGCCAACTGGTGCCGGGAGAACGGCATGCTGCTCCACATCCACCGGGCCATGCACGCCGTGGTCGACCGCAACCCCATGCACGGCATCCACTTCCGGGTGCTGGCCAAGTGCCTGCGCCTGTCCGGCGGTGACCACCTCCACGCCGGCACCGTGGTCGGCAAGCTCGAAGGCGACCGCCAGGCCACGCTCGGCTGGATCGACACGATGAGGGAGTCCTTCATCCCCGAGAACCGCAAGCGCGGCCTCTTCTTCGACCAGGACTGGGCATCGATGCCCGGGGTCATGCCCGTCGCCTCGGGGGGCATCCACGTCTGGCACATGCCCGCGCTGGTGGCGATCTTCGGCGACGACGCCTGCCTGCAGTTCGGCGGCGGCACGCTGGGCCACCCATGGGGCAACGCGCCCGGCGCTCACGCCAACCGGGTGGCCCTCGAGGCGTGCGTGGAGGCCCGTAACCAGGGCCGTGAGGTCGAGCGCGAGGGTCGCGAGATCTTGACCGAGGCCGCCCGCCACAGCCCCGAGCTGGCGATCGCCATGGAGACCTGGAAAGAGATCAAGTTCGAGTTCGACACCGTGGACAAGCTCGACGTCGCCTGATCGCGAACCGGTCCGGGCCTGGTCACCGGTTCGCCCTCCCGGCCTCTCAAGGAGAGATTGACATGCACATTGAAGCCTACGGGCCCACCCAGCGCCGTGGGGAGACCTTCTCGTACCTGCCACCGATGACGCCCGAGCGGCTCCGCCAGCAGGTCGCGTACCTCGTCGGGTCGGGCTGGAACCCGGCCATCGAGCACACCGAGCCCGAGAAGGCGCTGTCGAACTTCTGGTACCTGTGGGAGCTGCCGCTCTTCGGGGAGCGGTCGGTCGACAAGGTCATGGCCGAGGTCGAGGCCTGCCACCGGGCCAACCCCGGTCACCACGTGCGCCTTCTGGGCTACGACAACTTCCTGCAGTCCCAGGGCACGGCCTTCATCGTCTACCGCGGCGGAGCAACCTGACGATGGGGATGTACGCGGTCCAGACCGCCGACAGCGGTGACCTGGCCGCGCTGGCAGACGTCGCCCGCGAGGGCCGCCACGCAGCCATGGCGAGGCGCCGGGCGGTCGCGGCCGGCCGGTCGGCGCTGGCGCCCGGGCGCCAGGCGGCCCGTACCCGCCCGGGCACGGCCGCGCCACCTCCGCCCGCAACCCCCGCGCCACCTCCGCCCCCCGCCGTTCAAGGCGGCCAAGCCGTCCCCGCCGCCCCGCCCTCGTCCACCGGGGGGGTCGCCGATGCCCACGTCGGCCGCACCCTCTCCATGGAGCGTCGCCGCCAGCTCTCCCAGGGCAAGCGCGCCGTCGGCGCGGATGGCGGCCCGGCCACCGGTGCCACCCACGGCCAGGCCAACGGCTCGGCGCCGCCGGCCGCCGGCCAAGCCGTCCCCGCCGCCCCGCCCTCGTCCACCGGTGGGGTGGCCGATGCCCACGTCGGCCGCACCCTCTCCATGGAGCGTCGCCGCCAGCTCTCCCAGGGCAAGCACGCCCTGGTGGGGGCGCGGCCCGCTCACGACGGCGCCGGGACGGCCCCGGAGCAGGATCGGGCTCGCCCCGCCGAGGTGAGCCAGCCGGGCGCGGGGGCCAGCAGCCCGGGGCGCGAGGGAAGGGTGACCTACGCGCCCAAGGTGGTCCTGTCGCCGACCCACGGCGGCCAGCGGGTGACCGGGCTGCGGATCGGTCCGGGTGCCCGCGTCACCGGTGACGAGGCGGGCGCCGCGCTCCCGGTCTCGGGCTCGCAGTACATCGCGGCCGACGGCCCCTCCCCGTCCTCCAGTGCCGGGCGCAAGGTCGGGCAGGTGCGGACCCCCCAAGGCCTGGTCGTCTCGGGCACGACGGTCCGCAACAAGGTCGCCATCACCGGTGACGAGGCGGGGGAGCACCTTCGGATCACGGGCGAAGCCGAGCCCAAGCTCGACGACGACCTCACCCCCCGCGAGGACGGCACCTACCGTTCGGCCCAGTTCCCGCGCCGGGCTGACCCTCACGGCGCGACGGCGGTCGGCACCAGGCTGGCGCCCCCGCGGACGGTGGTCCGCGACGACGGCGGGCGCTGGCACCCGCTGGAGAACACCGACGGAGGGCTGGCCGTCACCGGGACCGCCGTCGGCCGTAGCGGGCGCGTCACCGGTAACGAAGCGGGCGCCTGCCGCCCGATCACGGGCGACCAGTACCAGCATCTCGCCTCCTACTCCAGCGAGTGCGGCGGCACCGGCGGTGGCACGGCGCCGGCCCCGCACCTCAACCGGGCGCGCATCGACCCGGTGACCGGAGCCAAGGTGACGGTCGCCCAGACCTGGGGGGGCCAGCGGGTCACCGGCCCCAACGTGGAGCACGGCCGCAACGTCACCGGCGACGAGCCGGGCGTCTGCCGCCCGGTGACGGGCACGCCCTACCAGGGCCCGTCCACCGTTCTCGGCTGGTGCGAGCCCGACGAGAGTGAGCCCACGGCCCAGCGCTTGGTCCCCCGGCCGCAGGGTGTGGCCGTGACCGGTGACCTCCCCATGCCCGCCAAGGCGGTCACGGGCACCGAGCGCGGCCAGCAGAGGAACGTCACGGGTACGCCCTACTACCGCGACCTGCGGGCCGCGGAGCCGGCCTCTGACGACTGGACCAGCGTGCAGGCCTTCCCGGTGGCCTTGGCCCGTCGCCTGGCAGGCGAGCAGAGCGACGGTCCCGCCACCCAGAAGGGCGAGGACGTCGTGCCTGCTTCCGGCGTGCCAGGGCGCATAACCGGTTCGTTCGCCGTTGGCGACGGCAAGGTGACCGGCAACAACGAGTTCCTGTTCCGGGCCCGCCCGAACCGCGGCCCCCAGCAGCCCGTGGTGACCGGCGAAGGGAGCACCGAAGGCCGGACGATCACCGGGTCGGCTTGGACGGCTCACGATCGGGTGACGGGCACCGAGGGTTACATCGCAGCCGGGCGCAACCCCAGCGAAGGCGGCGGCGGGCGCCACGGCTGGGCCGGCGCAGCCAAGTTCCGCGACCGGGCGACGCCTGGTGACGACCGCCAGAACGTCACCGGCCTGTCCGGTTGGAGCCCGAAGGCGGCGGCCAGGGTGACCCTGTCGGGCGGGGCCCAAGGATGAGGTCGCTCGTCCAGCCTGACGGGCGTTGGCGCGCTCCCTGGGACCATGAGGCCGCCTGGCCTACCCCGGGGGCGGTGGCGACGCCCGTGGCGGGGCGGCGACAGCCCTGGGACGAGGGGCCTGCCCCGACCTCACCGGCGGGCGTCGCGGCGCACCCACTGGCCGAGCCAGCGCTCAGCGCCGCCCTGCGGCAGCGGGCCGAGGAGATCGGCGCTGCCTTCGCTCGGATCGAGCCCACATTGCGGCGCCTGGCACCACGCCAGTTCGACGAGGGCTTCCCCGAGCAGGCCCACCGTGAGCTTGTTGACGCCCTCGGGGTCGACATCGCCACGGCCGAGCTGGAGTCGTCCTGGAGCACACCTCTTCCGTTAGGTCGCGTTCACGCTGGCTGCGTGCTCGGGACCTTCTGCAACCTGGTCGAGCGCCAGTTCGACCGGGACCTCGGGCTGCTCCTCGACGACGGCGAGAGCGCCGAGGTGCTGATCCGGCGGTTCGGCTTCCACGCCGTCGACATCACCTCCTGCGCCGACGGGCGCCTCGGGGGGGCCGTGGACTACATCCTACGGGTCCCGCCGGCAGTCGTCGTGTGGCACGACTCCTATGCCGGTGCCATGTTCAACGTCGAGGACGCGCTGCACCGCTGGGAAGGCGTGGAGCTGCGACGCTGGCGCGAGGGCTGGCCCAACGACGCCAGCGAGCCCACCCGTTACCTCAAGATCGGGCTGTACCACTTCAGCAGCGTCGACCCACGCCGCCAAGGGTGTGCCGCCCACGGCAGTGACGAGGTGCGGGCCGCCACAGCCTTGCTCGACCGGCTCCGCGAGCTCGAGGGCGCCATCGAGTCCACGCAGTGCTGCGCCGCGAGTGTGGCCACGCTCCTTGTCGGGGTGGACACCGACACAGACGCCATCCGCGTCCACGTCCCCGACGCGGCCGGCAGGACGGACGTGGGCCGCTTCGTCTCCAGCGCCACGCTCTACGAGCGCACGGCAAGCCTCGATCGTGAGACCGCCAAGGAGCTGATCCGACAGGAGGTAGCCGACAGTGCCGGTGTGGACGCGGCTGACGCGCCGACCGAGGGCATGCGCTGGCTGTGCGGCTACCTGCTGAAGAACAACATCGGCCAGGTGGACGCCGTGCGGGGCTGGAGCGGCGGGAGCTACGCGGACCCGGGGCACACCGAGAGGCTGGTCGTGGCCGGCGACGCCATGGACGACGTCCAGTTGCGCAACCTCGCCTTCCAGGCGCAGATGCGCACGGTCGAAGAAGGGGCCGTCGACCTCGACGTCGGGATCGGGATCCTGCGCAAGACCAACTCGCCCCAGGGCCTCGCTGTCCCCGTGCTCGTGCACGTGGCCTACGACGAGCGCATTCCCGGTGCCAGCGACGGGGCGCGCGAACGCGCGCTGCGCCTGGCCTCGGCCATCGAGACCCGGTACGCGGGGGCGGCCGGCCCTGCCGGTCTCGTCACCCAGAGCGTCGTCCGAGCGCGCGGGCGGGCGCGCCTCGATGTGGTCGAGCAGGGGGCACAGCGATGAAGATCTGCCGTGTCGAAGGGACCCTCGTGGCCACCGCTCGCATCGGCGGGCTGGACCACCACCGGCTGTTGGTCGTGCAGGAGCGCCGGGGCGGGGGCAAGCAGGTGGCTGTCGACCCTGTCGGGTGCAAGCCCGGCGACTGGGTGATCGTGGTCGGCAGTTCGGCGGCGCGCGAGGCCGCCGGCAACAAGGACTACCCGAGCGACTTCACCATCGTCGGCATCATCGACTACTGGGACGACGAGGAGGGCCAGGGGGAGGCACCGGCCCCCCGGTCGCCGGACGGCGGGAGGCGGCGATGAACATCCATCGCGTCGCCAGCGACCTCGTCGCCACCCATCGAACTCCCTCGCTGGCCGACAAGTCGCTACGGGTGGTCGAGGACCACAGCGGGAACCTCGAAGTTGCCCTCGACCCGGTCGGCGCCAAGCCGGGCGACTTCGTGATCACCATCGGCATCTCGGCGGCCCGCATAGCCGCCGGCGACCCGAGGATCACCACCGACCTGACCATCGGCGGGATCATCGACCACTGGAGCGAGGAGCGCTGGCGCGCCTGACTCGGTCCGACTGACCCCTGTTACACCCGAGATCCAACTGACTAATGGAGGATGAAGATGGCCAGCCAGAATGAGAAGATGGGTATCGCCTTGGGCATGATCGAAACCCGGGGGCTCGTCCCGGCGATCGAGGCTGCCGACGCCATGACCAAGGCTTCCGAGGTGAGGCTGATCGGTCGCCAGTTCGTCGGGGGCGGCTATGTCACCGTGCTCGTCCGGGGCGAGACGGGTGCCGTCAACGCCGCAGTCCGTGCCGGCGCTGACGCCTGCGAGCGGGTTGGTGACGGCCTGGCTGCCGCCCACATCATTGCCCGCCCGCACACCGAGGTGGAGCAGATCCTTCCGACCGGTGCCGACGACACCCAGATCTCCGGCCAGGCGGCGAGCTGATCGTCAGCTCACCGCGGAAGGGGCGACGCCAGCCGGCCGGGCTCGGCGTCGAGGATCCCATTCATCGTGAGGAGACCAAGATGACCATGGAACCCCAAGGGCCGGAGGGCTGGACAGAGGTCGCGCAGCCGTCGATGCTGTACCGCCGCTTCGACTTTGCCGCCTACCCCGAGGCACGGGCTTTCCTCGACCGGCTCGCCTGCCTGTCGAAGGAGACCGGCCTCTACCCGGACCTCAGCTTCAGCCGGACGCATGTCAACGTCACGGTCTACGGGCCCGGTGGAGCGGTCGTCGGGATGGAGGCACGGATGTTCGCCGCCCGTGCCGGGGCTCTCGCCAACGTGGACGCGGCGTTGAGATGACACCCGCCAAACCCAGCGCGGCCATCCCCGCGCGACAGGCGAGGACGGCGGCGGCGACCAAGGACGGCACCCGAGGGGGTCGGACGGGCACTGCGGACCAGGGTTCGGCCCCGCCGGTGAGCACCGGGCCCGCCGGCCCGGGAGGAGGGGGGACAACGGTGTCGCCCAGGACACATCGGGCGCTGCACCCGGAACGGGTGTGGCCGGACTGATGCTGCCCTGCCGCCGCCGACCGCTAGTCGGTCGTCCCGTGGTCGACGTCGCGGTCGGCGTTCTCCGAGCTCCGGACGGGCGCGTGTTGCTGGCCGAGCGTAAGCCCGGCAAGGACGCGGCCGGCTTCTGGGAGCTGCCCGGGGGCCAAGTCGACCCCGGCGAGAGCGCGGCCCAGGCCGCGGCTCGCGAGCTGCTCGAGGAGGTCGGCGTCCAGGCCCTCGAACTTGCGCCGTGGAGGGTGTACGAGCACGACTTCCCGGCTAAACGGGTGCGATTGCACTGGTTCCACGTGTGCCGGTGGTCAGGTGAGCCCCGCGGCAGGGAAGGCCAACGGCTGGCCTGGGTGGACCCGGGGCGCCCCACGGTCGGGCCGTTGCTGCCCAGCAACGAGCTCGCCCTCACCACGTTGGCGCTCCCCGACCTGGTGGCCGTCGCCCGTGTCGCCCGGGCGCCGGGCGCATTGGAAGAGACGCTGGCCACGATCCCGTCGCTGGCGGCCAGAGGTGTGCGCTTGGTGATAGTCCGGGCACCGGAGCTCGCTCCCGCCCAGCGGGTCCAGCTCACCCGCCGGCTGCGCCAGCTCCGGCGGGGGACCGACCTGCGCCTGCTCCTGTCGGGGACGGCACTCGAGGCCCGGCAGGCAGGGGCCTGCGGTGTGCATAGCACCGCCGCCGCCCTGGCTCGCATGACGGAGCGGCCTCCGGCTCGCCTGTGGGCCGTTTCCGCTCACAGCGCCGGCGACCTCGGGCGGGCCGCAGCTCTCGGGGCCGACGTGGCGCTCCTGTCGCCCGTTCTCCCCACACCTTCCCACCCTGGCGACCAGGCGCTGGGATGGCCCGGACTGCGGGCGCTGGTCGAAGCCAGCCCGGTACCCGTGTACGCCCAAGGGGGCCTCGGGCCCGACGACGTCCGCGCTGCACGTGACGCGGGGGCGCTGGGTGTGGCAGTCGACGCCTCCCGCCTTCCCTGGCCGGGCGGCGACGCGACCACGCGCTGATCGAGGGGCCATCAGATGACTCTGACCGAGGCATTGGTGGTCCTCGTCCCGGCCCTGCCTGCCATCGCCGCCGGGGCAATAGCCCTCGCCACCCCCGTTGGCTGGTCGACCCCCACGGCGAGGGTCGGGGAGCGGAGCTGCCGGTGGGCGGTGGGGGCGGCCGCGGCCGCCTTCGCGGTGGCGGTCGCCGTAGCCGTCGTCGTGGCTGTGGACGGACCTTTCGCGGCGGTCGTCGAGGGGAGTGACGGCGACGCCCTCGTCGGTTTCCATGCGAGCCGGGTCACGAGTGTGCTCGGCCTGCTCACCACCGGCGTCGGCCTGGTCGTGCAGTCGTTCGCCGGCCGCAACATGCAGGGGGACCTCCGAGGGCGTCGCTTCTTCGTGCTGGCCTCGCTCCTGACTGCGGCGACCACCTCGGTGGCCTTCGCGGCCACTCTCGGCGTGCTGTGTGCTTCGTGGATCGTGGCCGGCGCGGCCCTGGCGAAACTGGTGGCGCACCGGGCCACCTGGCAACCGGCGCCCCGTGCTGCCGAACGGGTCAGGCGTAGCCTCCAGGTGGGCGACGGCGCGCTCCTGCTGGCCACCCTGCTGGCCATCGTGTCCGCCGGCGAGGTCGATCTCCGCTCACCAGCCGGGGCTGCCACCGAGCTGGCGAACGAGTCGATCCCGTTGCTCGGTTGGAGCGTCTTGCCGGTGGTCGCCGTGCTTCTGGCGGTCGCCAGCGTCTCTCGGTCCGCCCTCGTGCCGCTGCACCGGTGGCTGCCATCCACGATCGCCGCCCCCACGCCGGTTTCGGCGCTGCTCCACGCGGGCGTGGTCAACGGGGCCGGCGTCCTGCTGGTAAGGCTGGCCCCGGTGTTCGGGTCGTCGGCCCTGGCCACGCACCTCGCCTTCGCGGCGGGCGCGATCACGGCCTGCTACGCGACCTCCGTGAAGCTGGTACGCAGCGACGTGAAGGGCAACCTGGCCTGGTCGACGGCCGGCCAGATGGGGTTCATGACGGTCCAGGTGGCCATCGGTGCGCTCGCGGCGGCGTTGCTCCACGTCGTCGGGCACGGCATGTACAAGGCCGCGCTGTTCCTGGCCGCCGGGGGCTCGGTGGCCGCCCATCACCGTCACCACCAGCGCCCGGCCCCCCGGGTCGTCGCCCGCAGGCCCCGGCTGGCGGTCGCGGTGGTCGTTCCCGCCTTGGCCCTATGGGCCGCGTACGCCGCCTTCCACCCGCACATGTCAACAGCCGCGTTCGTGCTCGTGACGGTGTTCGCGTGGGCAACGGCAGCCCGGGCGGCCGACGGGTGGATGCGCTCGGCGCCGTTCCGGCCCGTGGGGGCAGTGGTAGCGGCCGCCCTCGGAGCCACCGCCGGTGTGTTCGCCTACATCGGCGGGCTCACGACCTTGGAGACCTTCGTCGCCCCGGCGCTGCCGGCCGACATCGCCGAACCGGTCAGCGCCGCTCTCCTGGTGGCGACCCTGGCGGTGATCGCGGTTGTCGTGGCCGCCTTCTGGCTGGCCCCGGGGGAGCGGATGCGCGCGCTGCGCAGCCGGGTATACGCCCTCGTGCTCACCTCTGCCCCCGTCGCCGTCCCGTTGACGACGCGCGGTAGCTCGACCGGGGTCGCCCCGGTGCCGGAGACCCGCCACCTTCAGCCCCGCGTGGAGACGGTCCGATCGACGCGAGCGATATGAACGACCGGAACGACGACCACCGCGGACGATCGGCCCGCGACGCCGAGCTACTCGCTGACATCTCGATGGCGGCCGAGATCGTCGCGCCGCTCTGGCCGTTGACCAGCTTCGTGGCGGTCAACCCCCTTCTCGGCCTGCAGCACCTCTCGTTCGACGACGCCACGGCGGTCGCCCGGCGGTGGTTGCGGGCACGCACCCACCTGACCATGGCCGCGTCCCGGGAGGCCTACGAGCGCGGGTCCGTCTCCGACGCGGACCTGCGGCGCGCCATTGTCGGGGCTGGCCCTACCTTGGCCTCCCAGCCCGGCATCGAGATCGGCGATCGAACGGTCGATGCCGTGGAGATCATCCGTTTGGACCTTCTGTTGGGGCCCGACGACAAGCCCCGTGACGCCAGCCGCGATCGGCTCGGCCGCACCGACGTCGAGACCGTCCGAGCGGTCAGCGAGTTGGTGGCTGCGTGGTGCGCGGTCTTCGTCGACGAGGCCCACGTCCCGTGGCCCATGCCCGGCCGTGATCGAGGCTTCTTCCGTGCGTGGCGGGAGCTGGCGAGCTACGACCGGCGGCTCCGGCGCCTCGCAGGCCCGGAGGGAATGGGTTGGCTGGCGGGGCTACCTGATCAACCAGTCGAGGCCCTCGACGTGTCCCTCGAGACGCTGGGCGTGGGGCCAGACCGAGTCGACGCCCTTCGCCACCACCTTGGGCGGCTCCCGGGTTGGGCGGGGTACGCCCGCTGGCATGACGAGTGGGCGCCGCCCGACAGCCACCGTCCCCGGTTACGCCTCGTGGACCTGCTCGCCGCCCAGGTGGCCGCGACCGCCGCCGCGGCTCACAGCGCCTCCGCCGCCCCACCGGCAGCGCAGCAGAGCGCCGCGCTGGAGGACGAGAGGCTCCGCGATCGCCGAGTGGCGGCCGTGCTGGACGCTCTGGGTAGCCGGCCCGACGACCCGCTCGTCACCTCCGCGGTGCGGGGCGTGCTGGAGCAGGTACCCCCGCGGGTACGGAACTCGATGTGGCTCGATGCCCAGGAGGGCAACTTCCGCGACCGTCTCCTGGGCCTATTGAGCCGACCGGGGCCGGGCCCGCAGACCGATCGACCGGACGTGCAGGTGGCCTTCTGTATCGACGTGCGCTCAGAGGGGCTACACCGGCACCTCCAGGCCTGCGGGCCCTACGACACCCTCGGGTTCGCCGGGTTCTTCGGGGTACCCGTGCGCTGGCGGCCCCTAGGGTCCAGGCTGAGCCAACCGCGTTGCCCGGTGCTGTTGACACCCCGCCACGAGGTCGCCGAGCAGCCTGTGGTGGCCGACGGCGCTCTCGGCTACCTGACCGCCCAGCGAGCTGCCGGCGCAGGGCACGAAGCCTTCCACGCCGCCAAGGGCAGCCCGGGTGGCCCGTTCGCCCTGGCCGAGGCCGCGGGTTACGTGATGGGCCCGGCAGCCGCGGCCAGAACGCTGGCCCCGGGACTGGTGCGGCGCCTCAAAGCGATGAGTGCCCGCCTGGTCGCCCCTCCCCAGACACGACCGGCCGTCGAAGCGGAGGACGGCGACGGGCTCGGCTTGACCGTCGAAGAGCGGGTGTCGTTCGCGACGAGCATCATCCGGACGATGGGCCTGACCCGGTTCGCCCGGCTCGTGGTCCTCTGCGGGCACGGCAGCTACAACCTCAACAACCCGCATGCGTCCTCCTATGACTGTGGCGCGTGCGGCGGCGCCCCCGGAGGTCCCAGCGCCCGGATGGCCGCGGCCATCCTCAACGACCCCGGGGCCCGTGCCGGCCTGGCCGAGGGCGGGATAGTGGTGCCCGAGGACACCCTCTTCGTTGCCGCCCAGCATGACACCGTCTCGGACGTGGTGTCCGTTCTCGACCGCCAGGCCGTACCGGAAAGCCACGAGCCCCTAGTGGCCGCTTTCGAGCGCGACGTGGCCACTGCTGGCGCACGGCTGGCCCGCGAGCGCGCCGGGCGGCTCCCGGGAGAGCCCGGGAAGGTCCGGGCCCGCGGGCACGACTGGGCGCAGGTGCGGCCGGAATGGGGGCTGGCGGGCAACGCTGCCTTCGTCGTGGGCCCCCGCTCGATCACGGCCGGGCTCGACCTCGCGTGCCGGGTCTTCCTGCACTCCTACGACGCCGAGGCCGATGGCGACGGGACCGCCCTGGAGACGATCCTCACCGCGCCCCTCGTCGTGGCCCAGTGGATATCCGCCCAGTACTACTTCTCGTCGGTCGACCCCGATCAGTTCGGCGCGGGGGACAAGACGCTTCACAACCCGGTCGGCGGCATCGGCGTCGTCCTCGGTGAGGGGGGCGACCTCCAGGTCGGCCTCCCGGCCCAGGCCGTGGGTGTCGGGGACCGGCGTATGCACGAACCCCTTCGCCTGCTCGCCGTCATCCAGGCGCCCCGCGACCGCATCGAGGCCATCATCGGGCGCCACCAGGTGCTGGTCGACCTGATCGGCGGCCAGTGGGTCACGGTGGCCGCCCGATCGCGCGAGGACGAGCAGTGGTCGGTCCGTAGCCCGGCCGGGACATGGGCGCCGTGGGCCCCAGCGGACGACACGGTGGACTACACCAGCGCCTCACTGGAGGTGCGATGAGCGGGCGCGGGCCGGGTTCGGGTCAGGTACGGACTACGAAGTCGTACTCGCCTTGGCGGCCCGCCGGCGTGTCGCTCATGGTCATCTCCAACGCCCGGTTGTAGATCCCGTCCGAGGCGTTGCGGGCGTCCCCCGGGAAGTAGAGCTGGGTGGTCAGGACCGGTCCGTTGGGGGCCTGGACCTTGACGTGGATGTGCCGGGTGCGCCCCGGGTAGAGGCCGGGCACCACCGTCTCGAATCGGTAACGGCCCTGGGCGTCGGTGAAGGCGTGGCCCCGCAGCCGGTAGCCCGAGTTGTCGTAGGTGCCGTCGCCGTCGGCCTGCCACATATCGACCAGGGCCCGGCCCACCGGTTGGCAACTGGTGGTGAGGACGGCACCCGTCACGACGAGCCGGGCCCCACTGTTCACGTCGGCGTAGAGGTTCGTCTTGGCCGGGGAGTTGGGTGTGAAGTACGGCCCTTCGGTCTGGGCCACCGTCAGGTCGTCGGCGTCGGCGCACTCGGGCGTCGGCGCCAAGGTGGTGGGCGAGGCCTGGCCTCCGGCGGTCTCGGTGGTCACCGGCCGGTCGCCTGTTGGGGGAGCGCCCCCCGTGGTCGGGGCCTGGCCTCCGGCCTCGGTGCCCGCGCCGGTACCGCGGCTGCAGGCAGCCAGCACAGCGGCCACGGCCACACCCGCGCCGGCCCCGATCAACCGCCGCCGGGACATCGAAGGGTCAGGGGCGGGCTCGTGTTCGCCTGTCATGGTCCCCAGGATGGTCGATCCTCCTGGCCGATTGCTGGGCGCGTCCCGGGAGAAAGCTGAGAGCCCTGCCGGGGGCGACCCCCGGGCCCCGGTAGGATGATCGTCCTGGCGGCGTGGCCGAGTGGTTCAGGCAAGGGCCTGCAAAGCCCTGTACGGGGGTTCGATTCCCCCCGCCGCCTCCAGGGGTCCTGATCTGGTATAACCCCAGGTCAGGCCCACGTTTTCGGTGTGTCCGGCAGGGCCGGTCAGTGACCGCTGGATACCCCCACAACCCCTGGTTTCGCTCCCACAGCGCTCTCAAGGCGCTCCCACGGGATCGACAGGAGGATGGAGATGGGGTTCATCGAGAAGCGCAGCGGCCGCTACCGCGCGCGCTACCGGGACCCGCTGGGGCGCCAGCGGTCCGAGAGGTTCAGCTGCAAGGCCGACGCCGAGCGGTTCATCCGCGAGATGCAGGTCGACATCGAGCGGGGTCGGTGGATCGACCCGGCCGGAGCCGATGTCGCGCTCGGCACCTGGGCCGAGGAGTTCCTGTCGCTCGCCCGGCGGCTGTCGCCGTCGACGCAGGAGACCTACGCCCGCGACCTCAACCGGTACGTGCCGCCGAGGTTCGGCTCGTACCGCATCGGACGGCTACCGGCGGACGAGATCGAGAACTGGCTCAACGACGAGATCGCCGCCGGCATCGCGCCGTCGTCGGTCCACCGCCATTACCGGGTGCTCCGCCGCGAGCTGCAGGTCGCGGTGGAGAAGGAGAAGATCCCGACCAACCCGTGCGACCGCGTCCAGCCGCCACGGGTGCCGAAGAGGGAGATGGTCTTCCTCACCTGGGAGGAAGCAGTCGACCTCGCGGAGGCGATCAACGAGCGCTACCGGGCACTGATCTACCTGGCGGTCGACAGCGGCATGCGGTGCAGCGAGCTGGTCGGGCTCCGCCGGGCGAAGGTCGACCTCAACCGCGGCAAGGTGCGGGTCACCGAGCAGCACATCCGGCTCGAGGCGGGTGAGTGGCTCCGCAAGGAGCCGAAGACGGCGGCTGGCGTCCGGTCGATCACGATCTCTCGGGAGACGGCGGCGATTCTCGCCGAGCATGTCGAGCGGTTCACCGTGCCGGGCCTCGACTCGCTCGTGTTTCCCGAACCCGCTGATCTCATCGAGCTTCTGGCAGCACTACTTCAAGCCGGCGCTCGACGCTGCTGGTCTCACCTGCCGGTTCCACGACCTCAGGCACACGAGCGTCGCCCTGGCCATCGCCGAGGGCGCCCACCCGAAGGCCATCCAGGTGCGCATGGGCCACTCCTCGATCAACGTGACGCTGGACCGCTACGGCCACCTGTTCCCGGAGCTGGACGAGGCGATCGCCGTTGGCTTCGGAGCACGGCTGGCGGAGGTGCGGCGCCTGCGAAGCGCGAGCTGACGCGCGCCGGTGTTGTCGACCGTAGTAGTAGCGTTTACGCTACCCCTTATGGATGAAGGGCTCGCCGCGACACTCGCGAAGGCGGCGCGCGACCGGGCAGGTTTGTCTCGGCGCGCCCTGGCTTCGAGAGCAGCGGTGCCGACATCCACAGTCTCGCGGATCGAGGCCGGGGAGGTCGACCCAACGGTCGGGATGCTCGAGCGCATCGTCGAAGCCGCTGGGTCCCGCCTGGTCCTTGCGCTGGAGCCTGCCGACGCCGAGCCGACGCTGGCCTCACTCTCCACCGCCGTCGAGCAGGTTGGCGGGAGGCTCAAGATCGACTGGACCCGCCTGCGCGGCTTCGCTGACTGGGGCGCCCAGCATCCTGAGCGGCTCGGACGGGCCCTGGCCGACCCGCCGGCCCGGACCGGGACGCCCTTCGACGCCCTCCTCGCCGCCTTCGCTGAGGAGCTGGCCGCAGAGCACGGCCTTCCGCGACCGCGCTGGACGAGGTCGGTCGGGCCTCTGCAGGAGGAGTGGGCAGCACCGGGGACCCCCAGGATGAGGGCCGAGGCGGCGGCCACCACACCTGAACCGTTCCGGCGTCGCAACCTGGTCCTGGCGCGCTCCGCGCTGTTCCGACAGGCGGCATGAACCTACCCCCGGAGCCCGGACACGCGAACCAGTATGAGCTGGTAGAGAGGATGTCCGTATGGCAGGGAGATCACCGCAGCGCTACACGGCGGAGGTAAGTGTTCACGTAGCTGGCGGCGTGGGTGGCATCCACGGATCGCCCTTGAAGAGCCGGGTGAGGGCGTCGATGGCGGGGACGTCGTGCTTGCGGGTGGTGGACAGGTAGCTGCGTAGGTGGGCGA